>NZ_JBEXAC010000001.1:3000000-3300000 GCF_040567655.1 Chitinophaga sp. H8
TCTGCCATCCCCCGATACCCAGCTGTATACCAATATAGCGGGTATTCTTTTGCATATACTGATACAGCACTTTAATCTTCTCACGGGTATCCGGTATCCCATCGGTGAGCTGATGCACCTGCTGTTTAATTGCATCCGGCAGCTGATCCCGCTGGGCATTCAATGTATAAATGAACTTGCCAAACTCCTGCCACGTAGTCATATTCCCTTTATATCGCTGCACTTCAAATTCTCCCGGTGCCAGTTTCACCACGGTTGTCCGCTGATAAATTTCCGGTGCGGCAAACTCATTTAAAAGCGCAGGCAACTGCTTTACTTCCCATGTATAGGTAGCCTGGCCTTTATCCGTACTGGTCTGTGGCTGATCCGGATAATTAAAATTCCGGAAACGCAGGTTGTACCCCGAAGGGGTAATTACTTTAAGCGTACTGTACGCTACGGACAAATGCTCATCTGATTGAGGCGCCCATTCCCGGAAATAGAAGGTATGATTAAACTTCAGCTCTACTTCGTACTCTACAGTATATGGATATACGTTATGATTAAACTGATGATACTTTATTCTGTCGTCAGACATAAATGTTCCGCCGCCCACACCACTCACATCCTGTATATCACTATTTTTTAACTTCTTGATCTGTCTGCCAGCGGCATCATACAGCGCCCCCCTGATGCTGCGCACCTCTTTCAGCATATCATATCCCTCTGCAAAGGTGGCATGTTCTGCCCCCTGTTCGTCCAGGATAGTGATCACATAGTGATTGGTATACCGTGTTTCTCCCGGACTGATTACTTTTAAAGTAACCTCTTCCCATCGTTTCACAGCATGGGCATTTTCCTTTAATGCGGCCGGGATGGCAGCTACGGGATATTCCGGATCTTTAGCAAAAACCGGATGGGTCATCCATATTGCTAATAACAAACCACCTATTTTTATGATACCCATAAACTACTTTTTCTTCTTTAAAACAATTTGCTCTGCCTGCTTTTTAACCACCAGATCAAAGAATTCTCTCAGGGAGGCATATTCTTCCGGAGGAAAATTAGCCTTATTCAGTTTGGTCCGGCAGCGGAACTGGATCGTATTATCCGACTGCTGTATCATATACTGAAACAACCCCTCGTCTTCATTATACCGGGCAGCTGCCGATTGAGGCAGTTCATCCACCACATATCCATCAGGCACTTCCATATTGAAAGAATATACTTCATCAAAAACACAAGGCATCTCTACCGGGTATTTTCTTTCCAATGCCTTAAATGGATTGGTCTTCGTAGCTTCTCCAAATAAAGGATTGAGGTAAAATACGTCCTGACCTCCGGGATCCAGTTCAAAATCATATTTCACCATTATGGGAGTCTCCAGCCTGGTCAGATCTTCAATCTCTTTATTCCCCAGCGTCACTTCCGTATTAAAATATGACTTGACCAATGGCTTAAAATATTCTTCTTTTCCTTTTTCCTTTATTTTGCTACGGATGTTATAAGATTCAAAATAGGTGGGCCTTTGCTGGAAACTACCTTTAATAGTTCCATTTTCTCCTTTTGCCAGGATTACGCTGGTAAACTTCTGTTCCAGCAGGGAATCTGCATCAAACCTTAACGCGAGCGCCTCCTGGGTGACCATACGGGCATCACCGTTGTAGCATGACTGATCCAGCTTGCCAAATCCCAGGAAAGGGTGAGAGGCATCCAGGTAAACTGTTCCTTCTGCTGAAGTAAAGGCTACAATGGTATAATTGAACCGGTTGCGGATAGGATACAATGAGTAAACCATGCCATGATCACGCGTGCTTAGTATGACCGGCTGCGCCTCCAGCTTTGCCCGCCGTAGCATAGCCAGTAACAACAGATTTATCTCTGTCACATTGCCGCTTTTAGCTGACAATATGTTTTTAAACGACTTTTCCATCCATAAAGCAGAATGCTCGGTACAGGTAAAGTTATCCCGCACATAGGCATAGATTTTTTCCGCTTTTTCCCTTGGTGTGTTGGCATCTGCAACCAGCTTGTCTACCACATCTCCCAGGAAACCATTATTTTTATCCAGCGCAGCGCCATAGTCTTCATCCTTCAGCATTTCTTCCGTAAGCTTAGGCCAGGTACTCATGATAGGTTTTACGGGTGTATTCGGATATTTGATGGCAGACAGCTGAAACTCTATTTTAGTGATATGATTCCGCAGGGAAGTCGTAAAGCTCTCATCTTTCAGGGCAGGCACGTCTACGGCTACCCAACGATGGGTGGTCACCCCGGCAATCAGGGAAAAAGTTTCACTGCGGCCGGTACCTCCTCCATAAGCACCTGCCTGATTTACCCGGAAGGAAAATAATTTCTGGAAATCCTTTTTAGTTCTATCCTGGAAAGCATGGTAGCCCTGCGCCAGGAAGATATAATCAAAGTATTCTGGTATTGTTACGGCATATTCGCTCCAGATGATGGGATATTGTCCCTGGAATGCCCATGAACGCAGGTTAAAATAGAAGTCAGATGTAACAGTATAACTATACTCAATAATCGTCCCTTCCTTTACCGCCGGGAGTGTAAACTTTTTCAGGATCAGGTTTTTGGTTTGTTTGTCAGTAAATACACTTTTGCTTTCCAATCGTGTTTCCACCACTTTACCATTTTCCAGGTTATAGGCAGCAGCTTTCAGGTTAGACACCTTTTCCTCATCGGTAACGCCTTTATACAAGGGAATTTCCACTGTAGCGGCATCATAACCATTTTTATCCAGTATCCGGATCCTGCGGTGTACTTTAAAGATCAGCTGAAAGCCACCCCCATCTGCCTCGAATTCAGAGGAGCCTATATCTGCCAGTACAATAGCATGTGCTCCCGTATCCTGGTCAAAACGGTCTTTTTTAAACTCTTCAGGGTCTACTTTCCCGTATTTAATTTTAAGTTTATCCTGGGCTGTAGCAGTAAAAGCTAACAAACAGCAAACGATAACGGGTACAACAAATTTATTAAGCATAAGTACATATTGATATAGGGAAGATAAATCGGGCGCTAAGGTATCACAATTTAGTAAATAGACAAACGGCACATAGGTGCTATAATAGCTGTTAACCAGCCGCTTTTATGTACCTTGCATAGCATAAAGATGTTACAGACCGAAAAAAATACGGCCTTTATAAAGCAGCTGGCTGCCGAACTGGGATTTGATCATTGCGGTATAGCCGCAGCTACGCAGCTCGATGAAGACGCTTACCGTCTGGAAAACTGGTTGAATAAAGGCATGCATGGTACGATGAAGTACATGGAGAATTACTTTGACAAAAGAATAGATCCACGTAAGCTGGTAGACAATGCCCAGTCAGTTATCACCCTGCTCATGAATTATTTCCCTGCTCAGCAACAACGCCCGGATGCACCACAGGTTGCCAAATATGCCTATGGTGCTGATTATCACGAAGTAATCCGCGACAAGCTAAAGACCATGCTCCTGCGCATGGAAGAGCAGATAGGTGCAGTCCATGGCCGGGGATTTGTGGATTCGGCACCTGTACTGGAACGTAGCTGGGCTACCCGCAGCGGGTTGGGCTGGATAGGCAAAAATGGTAATCTGATCCATAAGCAGGCGGGGTCCTACTTCTTTATCGCTACCCTCATTATCGATTTACCCTTGTGTTATGATGGCCCTGTGGCCGACTACTGCGGTTCGTGTACCCGTTGCCTCGATGCCTGCCCCACAGGCGCCCTGGTATCTCCGGGTGTGGTAGATGGCAGCCGTTGTATCTCCTATTTTACAATTGAGTTAAAAGAGCTGGTCATTCCGGATCATATGCAGGGTAAGTTTGAAAACTGGATGTTTGGCTGCGATATCTGTCAGGATGTATGTCCATGGAACCGCTTTGCCAAACCTCATACAGAAATACAGTTTACCCCCATTCCGGCCATACTTAACTTCAGTACCAAAGACTGGGAAGAAATGACAGAGGCAGCTTTCAGACAACTTTTCAAAAACTCGCCGATGAAGCGTTCCAAATTTGCCGGTATCCGCAGAAATCTCCAATTCCTTGAAAAAAAAGGAAGTCCCTCCTCCGGCAACCCATAATTATCAAGATCCCGCTGTAAATTTCTACCCCTTCCTCCTGCCTTTATATCCCGGATTTTAGGAATAATGCCACCAGATATTGAAAATTTACTGCTAAAACTTTGATATTCATTTTAGCATAGCATACATTTGCAGTGTCGGAAGATCGGATTCTAAGAACGAAAGATGGACATTTATAGCATAACAGACTGATAATAATACATCAGCAGCATTCACCCAAATAATGACCATTCATTAATAATAGCGCATTCTATTTATACCTAATGTACCAACATAATTTTTTTTAACTTTTTATGGACCTGAGTACCATAACGTGGAATTAAGCATTAAGGGTCGAATTCTTTCGACCTTTCTTTTTTTTAGCTGTTAGCTGTTGTATTACCCATTCTTAAGTAGAGATACTCCCCTCGTATAACCTCCGCTGCATTCAGCTAAAAGCCAGCTCCTATTTTAAGCCTCTTTCCAGAAATACTGGATATTCAATTTATTTTTTCCAATCTTTATTATTAGAATGTAACGGGCAATCACCAACTGGTACTAACTTAATTTATCATTTATCATTTACCATGGACATACAAGTTTTGACAGCTCCTGGCTTAGGCGGCTCAGGTCCTTTGCACTGGCAAAGCCTCTGGGAAGAAGCTGAACCAGGATTTGTGCGTATTAACCAGGACAACTGGCAGGCCCCGGTTTGCAGCCAATGGGTAAACAGTATAGAGCAGGCAGTTGCCCTGGCAGGCCCGCAGGTGGTGATAGCTGCACATAGCCTGGCTTGTATTGCGCTCGCCTACTGGGCACAACAAACAAAGCTTATTATCAGGGGAGCCTTACTGGTGGCACCAGCAGATACAGAACGCCCCGCTTTTCCACCGGAGGCAACAGGCTTTCAGCCCATCCCGCTACAACAGCTCCCTTTCAACAGCATTGTAGTCAGCAGTACCAATGATGAATATATTACCCTGGAAAGAGCCGCCTTCCTGGCACAATGCTGGGGAAGCCGGTTTGTAAATACCGGTCCCCAAGGCCATATTAATGCCGCCTCTAACCTGGGAGACTGGCCCAAAGGGAAAAAACTCCTGAAAGAACTTTTACAGAACTGGCAAACGCTTTGATATCCTCCATGGAGAGTGTTTGTAGCGCCAGGCAAAATACCCTAACAATACTATTGTCCAATCCGCAATCCAGCTAATCATGCTCAAAAAACTGCGCTTCCTTTTTTTGTTACTGACGGTTACCGGCCTGCATGCCCAGCCTCACGCACAAAATGCCTGGCTGTTTGCTTATTTTAAAGATAATGGTGCCGATGGCCTGCATCTGGCATATAGCCATAATGGGTATACGTGGAAAGCAATGAACCAGGATAAAGCTGTATTAGCCCCTACCGCCGGCCATGATAAGCTAATGCGTGACCCATGTATTATTAAAGGATCGGATGGTAAGTTTCATATGGTATGGACCGTTAGCTGGAATGAAAAAGGGATTGGCTATGCCAGCTCCCCGGATTTACTTAACTGGTCGGAACAACAATATATCCCTGTGATGGCCCAGGAGAAAGATGCCCTCAACTGCTGGGCACCCGAAATCACCTATGATGCAGTGCACCAGGAATATATGATCTACTGGGCAACCACTATTCCGGGCCGGTTTAAAGCAGGGGCCAACAGCGGAGACGATAAATATAATCACCGCATCTATTATACCACTACCCGTGATTTTAAACACTTCAGCAAAACCAGGCTGTTATACGATCATGGCTTTAATGTAATTGATGCCAGTATAGTCCGCTACCGCGACCAGTATGTCATGTTTTTAAAAGATGAAACACGCACTCCGCCTCAGAAGAATATCCGTATAGCCGTCAGTAAACACCTGAAAGGCCCTTACAGTAAACCGGGTGTTCCCATTACCGGTGCCTACTGGGCAGAAGGCCCTACTACCCTGCAAATAGACGGGAAGTGGATTGTTTATTTCGACAAATATACTTCCGGGAAAATGGGGGGTGTGAGCTCACCTGACCTGCAGCAATGGACTGACATTTCTGAACAGCTCAGCTTTCCGCAAGGCATGCGGCATGGTACCGTTTTCCCGGTTACCATGGATGAGCTTAAACGGGTTGTACAACAATTCGATACCAGCACTTCCTCTATCGGGTTGTCCAACAAAGGAGGCGGTGCATTATCCCCGCACGTATACAGCATGTCCATGGCACATTCGCATAATGATTACGAACGCAGTAAACCATTTTATGAAGCAGCAGCTTTGAAATGCGGTTCTATTGAAGCAGATATACATCTGAAAGCGGGCACTTTATATGTAGCACATGATGAGGAAGATATTCAGCCTCAACGTACTTTTGAACAACTGTACCTGCGGCCTGTACTAAAACAAATGGCCAGAAACCATGGAAAAGTTTATGCAGATGGCAGCCCGCTGCAATTACTGGTAGATATAAAAACAGACGCCACTACTACCTTACAGGCCTTACAGCGAATGCTCATGCCTTATCGTAACTATTTTGATAAAAGCAAGAACCCATATGCAGTCACAATTGTACTTAGTGGTAATGTCCCGCCTGCCAGTGAATGGCACCATTACGATCCCATTTTCTTCTTTGATGGCAGGCCCAATATTATGTATGATAGTACTGCAATGAAAAGGGTTGCCCTGATAAGTGCCAATTTCCGGGATTATGCCCCATTGAATAATGCGAAGGATTCCGTCTCTCCTGCCAACTGGATAAAGTTGCAGGAGGTAGTAAACCAGGCGCATAAAGCAGGGAAACCGTTCCGGTTCTGGGGCACGGGTTCTGATGCTTACAACTACCAGCGGCTGTTGGAATTAGGTGTAAACTATATAGGTACGGATCAGCCCGGTGGGCTGTATGAAACCCTGCAAACCTGGAATAAGTAACCTTATTTCAGATTATCCGGATCAGGTACAAAGTTGAGGAATGCATGGAATTTCGCGTTGTATTTCCGCTTATCCAGTTTATAATAAAACGCACCTCTTTTGGAGCTGGCCTTCTCTTTATCTTTTTGCTTTATCAATAATCCGGTAGATAAGATTTTACGGCTGAAGTTACGTTTGTCAAACACCGTATCATATACGGCTTCATATAGAATCTGCAATTGAGGAATGGTAAACTTAAGCGGTAATAATTCAAAAAGAATAGGGTGAATGGCAGCCTTGTACTGTAATTTTTCCCAGGCCATCTTTACCATATCCATATGATCAAATATCAGCTTAGGCATATCCTTTAATGACTTCCAGTCGGCTTCATATTCATGGCTCAGCTGTTGCTCATATTTACTGATATCAATAAGGGTGAAATAGGCAATGGAAGCAGTACGGCCGGCAGGATCCCGGTCGGGATGCCCAAAAGCAAATAACTGCTCCATATATACGCCGTCAAGACCGGTAAGTTTATGCAGTACCCGTATAGCAGCATCTTCAAAACCTTCATTTTCATTTACCAGCCCTCCCATCAGGCTCCATTTCCCCTTTTCCGGTTGTAATGCTCTTTTTATTACCAGCAATTTCAAGTCCTGTCCGTCAAATCCAAAAATTATACAATCAACAGCTACCATCATTTTGGCTTGCCTGGAACTACGTGTCATAAAGGCCAATTTAGAATAAAACACTAATATACCTGGTCAGGACGGGATAACTATCCTTTACCATCTTAAAATAAATTGTTCAGTACGGGATTGGTATAGTCTGACACAAAGGCCACGGCGTTGGGATACTGCGCAAACTCCTCCTGTGTATGCATCGTTGTCAGCACTACGCTATCCATTCCGGCATTCCATGCTGCTTCCACTCCTTTGGGAGCATCTTCAAATACCACACAATCCTCAGGAGCAACCTCCAAAATAGCAGCAGCCTTCAGGTATGTTTCCGGATGTGGCTTACTAAGTACAACATCATCTGCACTCACAATCGTTTTGAAATAATGCCGGAGCTGCAGGTTATCCAATACAAAATCAATATTAAAAGGAATAGCGGCAGAGCCTATTGCCATCAGCACACCCTGGTTCACCGCTTTGTCCATAAATGCCTTTAACCCGCTTATAAGCTCCAGATGAGGCTTGTATACCTCCTGGTAGCGCAATTCCTTTTCTCTTGATATTTCCGCCATCTGTGCTGCTGTAAAATGGCCTTCCCCAAACACCCGCACCAGTAATTCATCGTTTTTGCCATACATATGGCTTTTCACTACTTCCCGGCTCAGCCCTGCTCCCAGATCATTATTGAGCATATGATACCAGGCATCCAGATGATATTCCATATCATTGATCATAGTACCATTCAAATCAAAGAGAAATGCTTTTTTTCCCAGCTTCATATCCTATTATTTATTTTAAAGGTGCAAAATAATATAAAAAATAAAGGTTGACACAATGCAGTGCCCCCAAAAGTGTCTAACTTTTTGGGGGCACCTCACAATTGGTCAACCTTTACTTTATACCTGCAAGCAGGAATAACTGCTGATTATTTTACCTTATGCTTCATTCAGTTTCTGGATCTTCTTCCGCTCTCCTACTATCCATACAATATCTCCCCATTCAAAAACAGTTGTGGAGTTGGGATTCAATATCCTGTCTTCCTTCCTTTCTATCCCTACTATCAAACCATTGGTACGCTCTCTGATGCCGGAATCCCGGATAGTGAGTCCTTTTAGTTTGTTATGTTCATCCACAACAATTCTTTGCAGGATCACATCTTCAATATTATTTTCTTCCAGCTGTATATCTTCTGTAGCATCGAATATGGGCTTAAACACCTGCATCTGATCATCCGTAGAAAGAATACCTACATGGTCAAAAGGTAACAGCTTATTGTTTCTACCCGGTGCATAAATCAATTTGTCGCCCCGCTTGATATAGGCAATATTAATCCCGTATTTTTCACGCCAGGCCAGCTCTACCAGGGTTTTGCCTGCGTATTCTGCCTGTTGTTTCACTTCCAGGTCTACCATATGTGCATCCCAGGGCGACAGGTCTGATTGGGGGTTGAAGCGCTTGCTCGCCGTTTCTTCTTCGGCTGCCGCTTCTCTTGCATTCAGGTTACTGATAAAACGGCCTTCCAGCCGCTGATAAAACTTCTGTATCCGTTTGGAAAACAGGATCAGCACCACAATCGTCACCGGCACCGCCACCAATATAGCCACTTTGGTAGAAAACAGTCTGTCTACCCAAAAGCCGATCAGTAATACCCCAATTACATTCCTGAAGATTTCCAAGGCCAGCAAGGGGCCACGGCTGTATTGCTTATCCAGCCACAACTCTTTATAAGCCAGATTAGCTGGCCTTTTGGCCATCAGGGCCCATAAGAACGGCGCTCCCAATCCCAGGGAAATTACCAACCCGATAATACTGGCGAGTATGCTTCCCTCAACATTTTCATTCAGAAAAGGTACCAGGAATTTCAGGGACAGCAACATAAGCGCCAGTAGCACAATACCATTGGTAATGGCAATGTTCAGATAAGATTTCATAACCACCTTCCAATTGCTCTCCGCCTGAATGTTTTGTGTACTGGAAGAATAGTTGTTAAGTGCTCTCACCCATTTTGCCGGAAGCATCTTCACTATAAAATCATGAAAAGGTCCGGAGAATTTAATCATATAAGGGGTGGTAAAAGTGGTGATAGCCGAAGCACCCACTGCCACCGGGAATAAAAAATCGCTTGTTACCCCAAGGGTAAGCCCCAGCGTAGCGATAATGAAAGCAAATTCCCCAATCTGCGCCATACTCATCCCCACCTGTACCGATTGTTTTAAAGGCTGCCCCGAAAGTAATGCCCCCAAAGTGGTACTGAAAAACTTTCCGAACAACGTTAAAACCGTTACCAGCAGTACCGGCCACTTATACTCCATAATCGTTTGCGGATCAATTAACATCCCTACCGATACAAAGAATACAGCGCCAAAGAGGTCTTTTACCGGTTTTATCAAATGCTCCACTTTTTCGGCAGAAGTAGTTTCAGCCATAATAGAGCCCATAATAAAAGCCCCCAGTTCAGCAGAAAAACCTACCTGTGTGGCTACGACCACCATACCCAGACAAAGTCCTATAGAGATAATAAGCAGGGTTTCTTCATCTATCAATGCCTTAGCCCTTTTCAGGAAAGTGGGCAACAGGAAAATACCGGCTATGAACCATAAAATCAGGAAGAACAGCAGCTTTACCACTGTAAACAGCATTTCGCTGCCCTCAAACTGTTTGGTTACTGCTACCGTAGAAAGCAATACCATTAGGAGAATCACTACAATATCCTCCACTACCAGTACCCCAAATACAATACGGGCATACTGTTTTGTTTTCACCCCCAGCTCATCAAATGCACGTATAATAATCGTGGTGGAGGAACTGGCCAGCATCCCTCCCAGGAACAGGCTGTCCATCGTAGACCACCCCATCCACTGGCCTACAAAATAGCCCGTGGTGGTAATAAATATGATCTCTACGAAGGCCGTAATGGAAGCTGAGCCCCCTACCCGCATCAGCTTTTTGAAACTAAATTCCAGCCCCAGGCTAAATAAAAGAAAGATAACCCCAATTTCGGCCAGTGTTTTTACATTGGCAGTATCTGCTACAGTTGGTGTAAGGGAGAAAAAAGGACCTACCAGGAAACCCGCTATAATATAACCTAATACCAAGGGTTGCTTAATCCGCTTGAATATTAAGGTAGTGATGGCTCCTGCAACCAGGATAAGTGCTAAATCCTCAATTAATTTCGGTAAATGACCCATTCAAATTTTTTAGCGTTTATCAAAATAGTGCAGTCCTGCACCGTTTCTATCAAAGATGGCCCACAATCTTTTGCTGCCAGTAATCTGCCTGTTGCTCCAAATCTTTCATATCATATACACTGTCATGCGTATGCTCATAAAAGGTAATACCTACCGCATCACGGCTTTTGTCTTTATATCGCACCTGCAAAGCAATGCTATTGACATAATTGCTATCGATATGCTTATCACCCTTTCCTCCGCTAAACCCGCTTTTATGTTTTACTACCTGGCAACTGCTGATATCCGCTAAGGCAAGCAGATGCTCCTGCTCAGCATTATGATAACGGCCCACAAATAAAAATTGTTTAGCTGCTACGTCAAAGGCCAGAATCTTATACATAAATACCTCTTTTTCACTAACCGTAAACTCATGCTGTTTTACCAAATTGTCAAATCTGGCCGCCAGTTTCTCCCGGATCTTTCTGGCTTCTGCTTTGGCTGAAATAACAAAAAGCCCCACCACTACCGCTATTAATAATAAAAATAAACCAGCAATAAATAAAGTAGACATCTCATTTTTTTTTAAATAATAATAGAAATTCCTGCTTTAGCCTCATGCAGGCAGTAAAAGCAGTTAACATAAACCTTTCCAGGGCTGCTGTGCATCAGCAGTCAACAGTATACCTGCTATCGGAAAGTATTTCATGCCACAACAACACGGCATCATGGCCTGGAAAATACCAGTATGCCTGCTGTCAATTTCTATTATCACCAAAAATTGTGATCCGGGAAAAGGTGTAAAAAGTGAAGGGTAGTAAATCCCCTGGATATAGCATAACGCTTTCCTGGGCTGTAAGTGGCCCAATAGGTCCACCCAAAATCGCTTTGTAATTGCAGCGCACTGCCCGCTCTTTTTTGCTTAACGGTAAATGAGCGATACTCTGGCTGTCCTGCATTCAGGAAAGAAGAAAAAAGATGTAGTATGGAAGAGGTGTAAACGCGGACAGGGGCTTTACTTTTAAATGCCGCATTACGTTTTGCTGTATTAAAGGTAACTGTGGTGGAATTAATCTCTGCCGGCTGGGTAACGGATACGCTTATAGGTACCATCCGCTCATTCCTTTGAGGAACGCTATGGGTGGTACTGTTGGAAAATATAAATAAGCATAAACTGCATATAGCGGAAAATAAATTCACACGGTAAAGGTATTATTTTTTTTGCAAATCTGAAACCCCTGTTGCCCATCAGCCACTGTTTACACGGGTAATGCTCTATTGGCGCCACTCAAAAAAGAAACAACTCCCCTCTCCCAAAACAGAATCTACCCATACTTTTCCGCCTTGCTCTTCCACCAGTAGTTTCAGGATATTAAGGCCAATGCCAGAGCTTTTGCCATTGACTACCGCCGTTTCCACTACCTCAAATAATTTAAAGATACGGTCTGTGTCTCTTTTGGCTATTCCCGGGCCATTGTCCTTAACATAGAATTCATAAAATTCTCCTTTATCTGTTCCGCCCACCTGGATCCTCCCTTCTGGCTTATCATTGTATTTGATAGCATTGGTTAGCAGGTTCTGAAATACCTGCTGCAATTTCAGTTTATTGCAAACAATGACAGGTAGCTTCCCGTCAATCTCAATCCGGATATGCGGAGGAGCAAATAAGGAATGTATAGTGAGTTTTACCAGCTCGTGCACGTCTACGGCCTCTATCGTTTGCTGCATCTCTGTCTGACGGGTATAGTCCAGGATGGAAGTAATCATATCTGATAAGTGCGACATGGCGCCGGTAGCAAGGTTCATATATTCCGTCAAATCAGATGATTCCTTTACCCGTTCATCCTCCGCCATCAGGTACAACAAGCCCATCGCACCTGATAAAGGCGACCTGAGATCATGGGCCACCACATACATAAAACGCTCCAGCTGGGCATTTATTTTTTCTTTATCTGTTACGGCTTTCCGCAGTTCATGCTGATAAAAATAAAGCTTCTCAAAAACATTCACCTTTGCCCTGGTAACATTAATATCAAGTGGCTTAGGCAGGTAGTCTACCGCCCCTTCTTCAAATCCTTTAAGCACATTCTGCTCATCTTTATTGATAGCAGTAACAAATATGATGGAAATATCTTTTGTTTTAGGATTAGCCTTCAGTAAATGAGCTACTTCAAAACCATCCATATCCGGCATCTGGACATCCAGCATGATCAGGCCGATATTTTCATTTCTCAGGATCAGCCGGAGTGCCTCATTGCCTGAAGTAGCCTTAATAAAGATCCTGTTCTCTGCCTCCAGTATCTGTTCCAGTGAAACCAGGTTTTCTTCTCTGTCATCCACCAACAATATGGTAAAGGCGCTGTTTTTAGTAGTCATAGTACTCATCTGATGCTTGCTGATTTATTTGCTTACAGTATCAATAAAACTTATTATTTCCCCCACATCCATCACCTTCACATTATTATTTATTTCTATGGCCGACTGTGGCATCTCTCCATACAATGCTGTTTGCGGGTCCTGTACAATCCCCGTACCGCCGGCAGATATAATACAACTCAGCCCCGCTGCTCCATCTTTATTGGCCCCGCTCAGCAGTATACCTAATACGCGGGAACGATATACAGCTGCAATGCTGCTGAATGCAACATCAATAGAGGGACGGCTATAGTTCACTAATTCTGAATAATCAAGGGAAAAGCTGTGGTCGTCTTCCACCTGCAAATGATAATTTTGCGGTGCCAGGTAGATACCACCCTGTACAATCATTTCTTTATCTTCCGGTTCCGTAATACGTTGTTTCACTGACAATAACCTGTCCATTTCACTTTGCACGTTTTTCAAACGGTGCAGTACAATAATAACAGACTGGGAAAAATAATCCGGCATACCATCGAGCAGGTCAATCAATATGGGTATGCTCCCAGCAGACCCACCTATCGTTATGATGTCGTAAAATTGGTTAATCATAGTCTGGTTACATTTTACGTCTGAATATTTTATTCGAAGCACTCACGGCCTCAAACCGCTTTCCGGTTTCTGTAAAAAGTAATGACTCTTTAATACCTAATGCCAGATATCCTAACGAAGATAAGCTTTCGTAAAATAATTGCAGTACCCGGTTTTGCAATTCCCTGTTAAAGTATATAAACACATTCCGGCAACAGATCAGGTGAAATTCATTGAATACCTGGTCGGTTACCAGATTGTGCTGAAAATAAATAATGTTTTTGCGCAGCTCCTTATGAATGATAACATTATCATAACGGGCAGTATAATAATTCGAAAAATCTGAAGTGCCACCCGACTGAATATAGTTATAGGTGTATTCTTTCATCACCTTTAACGGAATTATTCCTTCCCTCGCTTTTTCCAGGTTAGCCGGGTTAAGATCTGTAGCATAGATCATGGAACGTTCCAGCAGGCCTGCTTCATGCAGTAAGATAGCCATGGAAAACACTTCTTCCCCGCTGGAGCAGCCGGCATGCCATATTTTAATGATCGGATAAGAAGCCAGTTTGGGTAATACCTGTTCACGAAGTGCTTTATAAAATTGCGGGTCCCGGAACATCTCCGTTACATTCACTGTAATAAACTGTACCATGCGTTCAAAAAACGCCTTGTCATTCAATATAAGATACTTCAGGTCGAAGATGGTGGATAAGTTCATATGTCCCATAAACCGCACAATACGCCGCTTCAGGGAAGCCTGCGAATAACCGGTAAAATCATATCCATATTGCTGCCTGATTATACTTACAATATGCTGAAAGTCTTCCGTACTGATTTCCTCTTTCATTTGCCGCTTATGATAGCCACACCCTCATTAAGGATAGCAACTTATTATTATCAACAGGTTTTGCTATGTAATCAGAGGCACCTGCCTCAATACACTTTTCCCGGTCGCCTGCCATCGCCTTGGCAGTTAATGCGATCACCGGCAATTGGGCAAAGCGTCCTTCCCGCCTGATATGACGCATGGCATCATATCCATCCATTTCGGGCATCATAATATCCATTAGCACAATATCTATATCTGCATGCTTGTCCAGTAACTGCAGCGCTTCTTTACCATCTCCCGCTGTAATCACCTCCAGCCCATGCTCTTCCAGCAGGGCACTCAGTGAAAACACATTCCGCATATCATCATCTGCCAGTAATACTTTCTTTCCTTTCAGTGATTGTTCTGTGGAAGGTCCCTGTGCTACCGGCGCAGGCTTGGTTTCTATTTCCTTCAGCTTATATAAAAACAACTCCAGCTCATCCATTAACCGGTCGGTAGAAAATATCGAATTCCGGATAATCGCGGCAGCATACTTTTTCAACATCACTTCATCTGAACCGGAGATATCCTTATCCAGATAAACAATAATAGGAATAGCCTTCTCTCCTATATATTGCCGCAGTGCTTTCAGCTTTTCCACACCTGCTTCCACGTTAGTACCAATATCCAGCACCACACAATCGTACTTCTTCTCACTCAGATAACGGTAAGCATCCGGCAATACAGACACATGATCATAAGCTGTTTCCATATGCCTTTCATCGCTGAGTGATTTCAGCTGCGGATCATTTTCCAGCAATCCATTGGAAACCACCAGTACCTTTTTCAGGCGTGCCTGCAAATGCTGGGCGATGTTGGAGAATACTGCTTCCAGATCCTGTACCTGTAATGGTTTCTGTGTATATCCATTAATATTCTTGATTACCTGTCCGGATATTTCACTGGCCGAAATAACATGTACCAGGATATGTTTGAGTGCATCACTGCTTTTCAATATTTTCAAAATGCTGCTGCCATCTATCACCGGAAGGTTCATATCCAGAATGATAGCGGCAGGTAAACATTTACGGGCATAATACAGCCCATCATCCCCATTAAGCGCTACAATGGTTTTAAAGCCCTTTTCCCGCGCAAAATCTCTTACAATAGAAGCAAAATTGGGGTCATCCTCAATGATCAGGACCAGCTTATCCGTTTTTTTCACATCTTCCCGGTCGTCTGCCACTTCCTGCTGCGCTACCACTTTATTATTGATCTTAACAGCAGTGGTCTGGGGAACTACCGGTGGCACCTCATGCTCTTTTTCCAGGACAATGTCTGCTTCCAATGGAATCCGCAAGGTAAAAGTACTGCCTACTCCTTCCGTGCTTTCCAGCTTAATATTCCCCCCCAGCCATTTAACCAGTTCCTTGCTGATGGAAAGCCCTAATCCGGTACCTCCATACCTGCGGCTGGTAGATCCGTCTGCCTGTTGAAACGCTTCAAAAATGAGTTGCTGTTTTTCGGCAGCAATACCTACCCCCGTATCCGTAACTGACAGATACAGCGCATTAGGGCTATTTTCCCGGGTAAATAATGATAAAGTAACCGTTCCCCCACCTGGGGTAAACTTAAAAGCATTGGAGAGCAGGTTTTTCATGATCTGCTCCAGCCGCTGCCGGTCTGTTTGTATATATTCCGGAACACCGGTAGCGATGCGGGTAACCAGCTGTATCTGTTTTTCAGTAGCCACCACATCAAACAACTGCTCCAGATCGTATACTACCTCTTTCACTGCTACCTGCTCTATATGCAATTCAATCTTGCCGGCTTCTATTTTGGAAAGATCCAGAATATCATTGATCAGTTTCAACAGGTCGGAGCCTGATTTATGAATTATTCCTACGTATTCCACCTGTTTGCTGGTCAGGTTCTGCTGCTTATTTTCTTCCAGCAGCTTGGCCAATATCAATACACTGTTCAAAGGAGTACGCAGCTCATGTGACATATTGGCCAGGAATTCCGATTTGTACTTACTGCTTAACTCCAGCTCTTCAGCTTTGACACTCAGCTCCGCACGCGCAGTTTCAAGATCTTTATTCTTTTCTCCGATCTCTGCATTGATCTGGCGAAGTTCTTCTTCCTGTACCCTGAGCTCTTCTTCAGAAGCCTGTAGTATTTCCGACTGGCGGGTAAGCTCTTCGTTGGTTTGCCGCAGTTCTTCCTGCTGCGTTTCCAGTATTTCCTTCTGTTCCTGCAGCTGTTCCAGTAATTCCATCACCCGCTCCCTGGCACTTACCGCATTCACCACTACTCCCAGGTCTTCCGCTATTTTCTTCAGCAATGCCAGTTCATTGGGCTTTGGCTGCCGGAAGGCGGCAAACTCCATTACACCTTTTAATTCATTATCCAGCCATATGGGTACACATATAATATTACCCGGCAAAGCCTCCCCACTGCCGGAAGTGATCTTCCAGAAACCAGGGGGTACATGATTCACAATAGTGATCTCCTGCTTCGTAGCGGCGGCCCCGGTTATGCCCTCCTCCAATTCATACTCTTTTTTGATAGTTGCAGGTATCCCAACCCCTCCTGTCAACCTGAGTACTTTCTTCCCTTCATCATAAAAATAAAAACTGCCAGCAGGAAATTGGAGATAACCGGTAATAGCATGCAGGGTTTTGTTGGCCAGTTCTCCCATCACACTGTGCGCCCGCATACTTTCATTAATAACGGATATTCCCGTCAGTAACCAGTTCTTCTCATTAGCTACCGTATTCAGATCACCTACCTCATTTAATTTTTCTTTTAACAGCCCCTGCATCCTCATCCGGTGACGTAGTTCCTTAAACGTAATAACAATCAGGATAAGGGCTACCAACAATATAAATGTGGTATTTATTACCAGGGTAGTAATAGAATGCGCTATAAAGTCCTTATTCTCTTTCTCCCTTAATGCCAGTAATTCCCGCTCTTCTACACGCAATACTTCGATAGCATCATTCACCGCCTTCATCAAAACATCCTCTTCATCACTTACCTTTATCTTTTCCGCAATAGTAAACCGTTCCACATGCACATCTCCCAGTCTTACCCAAAAAGCAAGCAAAACATCCACTTCCCTTCCTAAGTTACTGATATGCTGCACCTGTACGGGATTATCCGCCACTGTTTTTCTTAACTCCTCAATTGCAGGCAAAATTTTAGGTAAGGCAATCCGGTAAGGCTGCAGAAACCGTTCTTCATTAGTACCTCTGAAACCCCGGCGACCAGCCTCCATATCAAATACCAATCGCTGAATACGCTCCACCTGATTGAGCGCACGATAAGTATGTTCCACCAGATCATCCATTTCCGTTTGTTGACGGAAAGCCCTGAAAGTGAGAAAACCACCTAATAGCACAAGAATAACTGTTACCGAGAAACCGATATACAATCGCGTTGTTAATGCAATCTTCATAGAGATGTGGTATAAGAAAATAAAGTGTTCCGGTTTGCCTGGTTAGGTATAACCGGCAGACAAAGATAATGTTTTAATTCTGCTACAGCGACTTCAGAAGGAGGCATGAATACATATAATTATATTTCAATACAACCATTCCCGGTTTTCGGTTTCATTAGCTTGCAGAATAATCGTACCTTGCGGCCCTTATTGCTACAGTTGCTATTGTTACTACGTCCTTATGAAAAACAGTGAACCGTTTAATTAAATAGTTGAGACACCGTATGCGCACATTTCCCAGTTTAACCATTTCCATCCAACGCCAGACAGCCTATGTACCAATTAATTTAATAACTTAGTGGACAAGATGAAGCAATTTTAGCTGAATAATTTTCGATGCATGATAACTATGAAATAAACACCATATATTACCGGGACTAATACATAAACCATATTCAACATGCCATGCATGGTAATTCAACATATTTTATGAAAACACATTTGCAAAACAAACGACCGGAGCTCAACACCTTGTTATTCTGAGATGCGCAATTACCCTTATTAAAGCCTTTTTATTCTTATACACGAGGAAAAAACCATCTGCCCACAGTTAACTGTGGCGCTGAATTGAATTTATCTGTAAAAAACAACCTTATGAGTAAAATATTGTTAGTAGAAGATGATGAACTAATGCAAAAGATTGTAGATAAAATTCTACGTAAAGAAGGATTTGAGTTGGAAATAGTTAAAAACGGGAAAGAGGCATTCCAAAAGCTGGAAGCCACCGATTATGACTACGATCTGATTATTACAGATATTATGATGCCCTATGCAAATGGCTTTGAGATTCTGAGTAAAGTAAAAACATTAGGTAAAGAAAAGACCATTCCGGTGATCATCGTTTCCAATGCAGGTAATGAAGATATTGTACTGGAGGGATTCAAACTCGGTGCGGACGACTTCCTGAAAAAACCCATCATACCCGGAGAACTGATTATACGCGTAAAAAGACTGCTTTTACAAAATAAATAGCGTATCATGATAGAAACCGTTATACCTGCGGATTTTTTTGCATCACTCTATTATGAGTTCAGATACGCTCCGCTGATCATACAGATTGCTTTTGTATTTATCATCATTGCAGTCTCTTTTACAGCAGGTGCCTACCTTTCCATTTTATTAAGCCGCTACCGTGGCTACCGCCGGGATAAGAAACTGGCTGCTATTAATCCGGTCATAGATAATCTCATCTTTGAACGTATTATTATGAATGACAGCATCGATCCTGATACCCCTGCCAGTCAGGTCCAGCTGCCAATAGAAGATTTCCATCTCCCTATTTTCCGGAAACGGTGGGCCCGCCAGGCCCTGGTAGACAGGATCATCAATTACCGTAAAAATGTGCGGGGCAATATGGGTCAGTTACTAAGGGCACTGTATGTACAACTGGAGCTGGATAAGGAATCCTATCGCAAAATGAAATCCTCCCGCTGGGATATAAAAGTGCAGGCGCTGACAGAGTTTACCAATATGGATATGTCTATCTCTGATGTAAGTATCCTGCCACTCACCAATAGCAGCAACCGGGAATTAAGAGCTGCTGCCCGGCACGCCTATATCAAACTGAGTAAAAACGAACCTTTCAAATTCTTTGATGTTACCACAGAACCTTTATTGCTATGGGATCAGGTAGAATTATTCAAGATCATCACGTCTACCGAACATATTGCTATTCCCAATTTTGCACAATGGGTCACCTACTCTTCCAATAAAAGTATTGTTGCCTTTTGCCTGAAACTGATTGTACACTATAACCAGCTGGCCGCTGTACCCGCAGTGATCAAATTACTGGAAACCAAAGACCATTACCTGAGGGCAGACACTATTAACTGCCTAGGCAAATTGAAAGTGGAGGAAGTGGAAAGTAAGCTGGTTACTATGTATGGCAGCCAGCCACTGATTTGCCAGATAGAAATACTCAAAGCGGTAGGCCGTATCAACAGTGGGGAATATGTTAGTTTTTTAAGACAGGAATTCCTGCACTCTACTGATTTTGACCTCCGTAAACACGCTGCTAAATCACTGGTAAGAAATGAATGGAGAGCCAAAGAGCTGATCCAGGAGCTGATAGCTACTGCTACCGCCGAAAACCTGTTGATATTAAAGCATTGTATGAACCCTTTAATTAAATTTTAATGAATACTGGCTTCTGGGAAACAGTTGCAAAAGGTTATGAGCAAACGGTTTTCATTTATGGAACTACGTTATTGGTAATTTATGCCCTGCTGGCACTGCTCTCGATGCTGGCCGTACGCAGGTATGCCAAAAAAGATGTTTTTCATGATGAAAATACGCTGATCAGCTCTCCCCTGGCGCCGGGTATCTCTGTACTTGCTCCCGCATTTAACGAAGGGCTGACCATCATATTCAATGTACGTTCCCTCCTGACATTAAACTATCCCCGGTATGAGATCATTATTACCAATGATGGCAGCACCGACGATACCCTGGAACAACTGATCCACGAATTTGAGCTGATACCGGTTGATTTTGCCTATAATGCCAAAATAAGGACCCAGCCTGTTAAAAAAATCTATAAATCCACCAACCCTGCTTATGCCAAATTAATGGTAATTGATAAGGTGAATGGAAAAAGTAAAGCAGATGCGGTGAATGCAGCCATCAATGCTGCCAGATTTGATTATTTCCTATGCACGGACGTAGATTGCATCTTAGATAAAAACACCCTGATAGAGCTGATCAAGCCTGTTATGCAGGAAGACAAAAAAAGGGTGATCGCCATCGGTGCCACCCTCCGTATTGCCAATTCCTGCGAATTTGAAGATGGTGTAATGACCCGCATGAGGCCGCCACGGCAACTCCTGCCCCGCTTTCAGGAAGTAGAGTATATCCGTTCCTTTGTACTGGGAAAAATGGGATGGAGCTTTCTTAACTGTGTGCCTAATGTGTCCGGAGGATTGGGCCTTTTTGATAAAGAAGTAGCTATCAGAAGCGGTGGCTATGATCCCAGCTCCTTTGGGGAAGATATGGAACTGATGACCCGCATGTGCCGTTACGCCCATGATAACAACATTAACTACGCGGTAAGATATATCCCTAAAACATTGTGCTGGACAGAAGCGCCTTCGAGTATAAAGATATTTATGCGGCAACGTACCCGTTGGGCACGGGGATTAGCCCAACTTACACTTGCGCATTTCAAGGTATTCCTCAACCCCAGGTATAAGAAACTGGGGCTGGTCGTTTTTCCCTTTAATTTCTTCTTTGAGCTGCTGGCGCCAATAATTGAAATCACCGGGATTGTTTACTATATCATACTGGCATGCCTGGGGCTGATTAACTGGCCTTTTGCCCTGCTGCTGCTCTTATTTGTATATACATATGCTGTCATGATTACCACATTAGCTATCCTGTGGGATCAACTAACGTTCAGGTATTACCGGACCTGGAAGGAAGTGGCATTCCTGTGCATGACACCATTTATGGAGTTTTTATTTTATCACCCGCTGATCGTATTCTTTTCCATCAGAGGTTATTATTTTTTCCTGACCGGCAAAAAAGGTACCTGGGGAAATATGCAGCGGCAAGGTTTCAGCAACACTGCACGTAAAAGTGTACCTGCCTGATCATTGACGAAACTTAAATTATAGGTAGTGGAATTGTTTAAGGATTTTTATGAAGGTTTTGTGTTTATCTATGGCTGCACCATGCTGCTGCTATATGCTATGCTGGCGATACTGTCTTTCAGGGGTATCCTCCGCTTCCAGAAAAAAAACAGCTATGTAGACTATAACAATATCCTGCAGTCACCCCTCGCGCCCGGCATATCTGTTATTGCACCAGCCTTTAATGAAGGGGTTACCATCATTTCCAATGTAAGATCACTTTTAACGCTCAACTACTCCAAATTTGAAGTCATCATAGTAAATGATGGCAGTACAGATGACACCCTGGAAAAACTGGTCAATGAATTCCAGCTGGTGCCGGTTGACTTCGCCTATAATGAAAGGATAAAATCCCAACCAGTAAAAAGACTGTTCAAGTCTACCAACATTGCCTACGATAAATTGCTGGTAATCGATAAAGTAAACGGTAAAAGTAAAGCGGATGCCTCCAATGCAGGTATCAATGCGGCCGCTTTCGATTACTTCTTATGTACAGACGTGGATTGTATCATTGAGCGGGATACCCTGCTCAAAATGATCAAACCATTCATGGATGAAGAGCATAAGAAGATAAAGGAAGTAGGAGAACCCTGTCCCGAATGCGGCTATATACATGTGATAGAAGATAGTATCCGCGTAATCGCATCCGGTGCTACGCTTCGTATTGCCAACTCCTGCGAAATTGATGAAGGGGTGATTACCCGGGTAAGACCTCCCAGAAAATGGCTGCCACGCTTTCAGGAAATGGAATATATACGGGCATATGTACTGGGAAAAATGGGCTGGAGCCTGATCAATTGCGTACCCAATGTTTCCGGGGGGCTGGGACTGTTTGACAAGGAAATTGCTATTAAGGCAGGAGGATATGATTCCAAATCCTTTGCAGAGGATATGGACCTGGTAACCCGTATGTGTACTTATATGATCGATAACAAATTAAAGTATGCGATCCGTTATATTCCTACTACACAGTGCTGGACAGAAGGGCCTCCTAATATGAAAGTATTCAGCCGGCAGCGTACCCGCTGGGGACGCGGACTGGCAGAGATCATCACCATCCATAAGAAGGTGATCTTTAACCCCCATTACCGCAAACTGGGACTGGTAGTACTGCCCTACAGCCTCTTGTTTGAATTCCTGGCACCTATCATCGAATTCACAGGTATTCTTTATTATATATACCTGATTGTTACAGACCAGGTCAACTGGCACTATGCCACTATTCTTCTGGTGTTTGTATACCTCTATGCGATCATGATCACTACCCTGGCAGTATTATGGGATCAGCTTACTTACCGGTATTACAATACCTGGCGCGAGGTAGTAGGCCTGAGCCTGATGGCATTCCTGGAACCGCTTATCTATCATCCGCTGATTGTGTTCTTTGCCCTCCGTGGATATTTCCACTTCCTGACCGGCAAAAAACATAGTTGGGGCAATATGCAACGACAAGGTTTTGGTCAAAAAAAGAAAGCATTACCTGTTCAATAATAAATCAGTATTTCATCAATATATTCTATTCATGCTATCTGTATTCAAATCAATCTTACTGGCTTTTTGTGTGTGCGCTTCTCTGCAGATACAAGCTCAGGTTTTCAGGCAAAAGGCCAATGCGGAAGAATTGTACAATGAAGCCGTAAAGGAAACCAGGCTGGGGCATTATGATAAGGCACTGACATTAGTAAACCAGGGCCTGAAAAAACAACCGGATGATATAGATATGCAACTGTTGCTGGGACGCCTGTATATGCTTACCGGCAACAATGAAGCGGCCAGGAAACAGGTAAAAAAAGTACTGACCAAAGCACCACGCTATCGCGATGCCTACCAGTACGCGATCAATATCGAAATCATTACCGGGAAATATGAAGAAGCGGATTGTTATACCGATGAGGCCTTAGGCTATTTTCCCAATGACAGGGATTTTATGTTGAAGAAAATGGAAATCCAGCACCTGCTCAACAGGATCAATAAGGGAAATCAGCTGGCAGAAAATTTACTCTCCAGGTTTTCGGAAGATACCACTGTCCGTAATGCCTATATAGAACATTATCTGTTTACCGGCAGGTATTATATGAAAAATGGTAATCCGCAACAGGCAGGTATCAGTTTTGAAAAAGTACTGGCACTATCTCCTGCCAATACCGAAGCAAAAGACGCCTTACTAAGGGGCTATATCCAAGGGCAGGACTATGAAAGTGCGCTGGAACAAATTAATGCTGCGTTGAGTACCAATCCCTCCTCCTATGAGTTACTGCTACGAAAGCTGGATATTTTACGGAACAAACACGCCTATGCAGATGCCCTGATCGTATTTCAAACCATACTACGCTATCACCCCAATGATGCCAAGGTAAGAGGTATGGAAACCGAACTTCGCATGGAAGCAGCTGCCTACTATGCTAACACAGATCCTTATCTGCTCTATCGCGCTATCCTGGAAAAAAATCCAGGTAACCAGGAAGCATTAAATAAACTGATCGGTTTCAGCATGAGCCGCGGTGCCTATAAAGAAGCACTGGAATGGATTAACCGGGGCCTGAAAAGCAATCCCAATAACCTCAAACTGCTTTCCCAGAAGATAGATATGCTGGAGGGCGATCGTAAATATACAGAGGCCGCACTCCTGGCAGAAAGGCTATGGCAGCGCAACCCGTCGGCCGACCTGAAAGCAAGGCTGGTGACATTACAAATAGCCAGTGGACGCTACTATCTCAGCCAACTGCAATATGATGAGGCTATCACTGCATTTGAAAGGGTATTGACACTGGAACCCAACAATAAGGAAGCACTGGAGAATATTGTGAATACCTATATCGCCCGCAAAGATGTTAAAAATGCCTTGCTTACACTAGATAAGGCCATCAGCTATTACCCGGCAGATGACCTGCTCCTGCTGAAAAAGTCCAGTATCCTGGCGGATGCCGGCAGATTTGAAGAAGCTGCACAGATCGCTGCAGCCTTATCAAAAAAATCCCCTGGTGACACCCGCTTTGCAGCTGCTTTTACAGCACAGCGCCTGGCTGCCGGAAGGACACTGATGCAGGCGGAAGAATATGATCTGGCTAAAGAACAGTTTACCCAGGTATTGGAACAAGATCCCAAAAATGAAGATGCCCTCAACTATATGATTAACCTGGAAAGCGGTACCGGACAATCTGAACAAGCCCTGTACTATGCCAACCAGGCGCTGTTATACAATCCCGGCAATAAAGACCTGCTTCTCAAAAAAGCAGGTGTACTGGACCAGCTTAAAAGATATCCGGAAGCAGCCGATATCATGCAGCAACTTATACGCAGGTATCCGTACACCGCTAAATATAAGACGGCTTACCTTTCCAGTTTGCTGGCCAGCGGCAACCGGTATCAACAAAACAATATGCCGGATAGCGCATTGTCCGTTTTTACCCAGGTGTTAACACTCAACCCTAAAGACTCTCTGGCGTTGCAATACACTACCAATATCCTGATGGGCACCAAACAATATGACAGCGCACTCGTATATGTGAATGAAGGCATTAAATATTATCCGGACAATACCACCTTCTTAATGAAGCGTGCCACCATACTGGAAAACCAACAGGCATTTGCTGCGGCTTCTCTGGCGGCCGATTCTCTCGTAAAACTGAACGCCAGTCCAGTCAATACAGACTATGCCGACTACCTGAAAAGCAAAACACTCAAGAACCAGTTTGGGTTGTTCTTCCTGCACTCCTCTTTTGATTATAACGACGACCCCTATAGTATTGCTACAATAGAATACAGACGGTTTATGAAACGGGGATCCTATGCTGCACGCGTCAATTATGCCGGAAGAAAAGAAGGTACCGGATTACAGGCTGAAGGAGAATTATACTATACCCATCATCCCAAATGGTATTCCTACGCAGTGGCAGCCTATTCCAATGAGCTGGTGTTTCCACAGCTACGGGCAGGCTACTCCATCTTCAGGTCATTCAAATATGATATTGAAGCAGAGCTGGGGATAAGATACCTGAAAGCAGAAGAAACGAGCAGTATATCCGGAGTAACTTCCATCGCAAAAACGTTTGATGACTTCTGGATCAATCTGCGGGCTTATTTTATCAGCGACGATCCGGAATTTTATACTTCCTTTAACCTGACTACCCGTTATTACATGAACAGGCGGCAGGATTATATTTCCTTCGTAGCCGGATTAGGTACTTCTCCGGACGATAAAAGCCGGCTGATACAATTTCCTAAACTGGCGGGACTGCTTACCCGCAGCATAGGGGCCGGTTACCAGCATGTGTTTAAATATCGTACTACCATCGGGATCAATGGTACCTGGATCACCCAGAAAATAACCAGCCAGTCTTACCAGAATCAGTACGATCTTTATCTCACCTTTCTGAGAAAATTTTAATTTCACCATTGATGTTCAGGCTGATGCATACTTTAATTGTCTTATCTGCTTTATTGATCAACAGTGCCTGTAATACCGGTAAGGCTGATATTACGCTCGTAGCACAAGGCAAGGTGCAACATGTGATCGTATTGCCGGCAGAGGCCACTAAAAATGAAACCAAAGCGGCACACCTGCTACAGGACTATATCAGGCGTATCAGTGGTGCACAGCCTGATATCATTACAGAATCAAACTACCAGGATCAGCAAGCCATTTTTATAGGCAACACCTCACATGGAGAACAATACAATACCCGTAAAATAAAAGGAGAAGGTTTCTATATCGCATCAGATGATACCCACGTATTCATACACGGAGGCAGTGGACAAGGGGTGATATACGGCGTATATACCTTTCTTGAGAAGTACCTGGGTTGCCGGAAGTATGCCAACATTCCGGCATATACCCCGGCCAATAAAAACATCCGGGTACCTGCCCGCATTTTTGACCTGCAAAATCCACAATTCATTTACCGGCAGGTATATTACCCGGCTGCGAACGATCCGGAATATATGGTATGGCATAAACTACAGCAGCTGGACGACCTCTGGGGGATTTGGGGCCACTCCTTTTTCAAGATCATTCCACCCAACACATATTTTACCACACATCCTGAATACTTTTCACTGGTAAACGGCAAACGGCAGCCTATGCAACTCTGCCTTAGCAATGAATCTGTTTACCAGCTTACAGTAGACTATCTGAAAAAAGCGATCAGTAATAATCCGGATGCCATTTACTGGTCTATAGCCCCCAATGATGGTGGCGGTTTCTGCACTTGCGACAACTGCCAGAAAACAGATGCTGCGGAAGGAGGACCTCAGGGCTCTCTCCTGAAATTTGTAAACCGGGTAGCCAGCCAGTTTCCACAACAGCAATTCACCACCCTGGCCTATACATATACTTCCCACCCACCTAAAAACCTGAAACCGGCAGACAATGTTTTTATCATGCTCAGCAGCATTGATGCTTACCGTCATGAACCATTACGCTCCGCTGCTTCTGCGGCAGGGTTCAGAAAAGACCTGGAAGGATGGGCGGCTATCACACCCCGTATTTTTATTTGGGATTATACTACCCAGTTTACCAACTACCTGGCCCCTTTTCCCGACTATAACCACCTGCAGGACAACCTGCAGTACTTCGCAGACAACCAGGTAAAGGGGGTGTTCTCTCAAGGTAGCGGGGCCACCTATAGTGATATGGCAGAATTAAACAGCTATTTGCTGGCCGGTTTACTCTGGGATGTCAAAGCAGATAGCAAAGCCGTTATTACCGGCTTTTTAAATGGCTTCTATGGCAAAGCCGGCACGTTCCTGGATGCTTATCTCCAGGAGCTGATCACAGCCGTAAAAACCACGCACAGTAAGCTGGATATCTATGGTAATCCGGTGCATAATATCAAAGGTTACCTCTCTCCTGCCCTTATTGATAAATATGCGCAATTGCTGGACAAAGCAGAAGCCGCAGCGGAAACAGATACCGCCTTCCTTAACCGGGTATATAATGCCAGGCTCCCGCTTGAATATACCGTGTTGCAGCAGTCGAAGTTCTTTGGCAATGAGCAATATGGCTACCTCACAGCAAACAACCAGGAAACAGGCAGCTTTATCGTAAAACCTAACTGGCCGGCAAGGGTAAAACGATTTGTGGAGCAATGTAAAAAAGCAGGGGTTACCGAACTGGCAGAAGAAGGGATGACTCCTGATGCCTATGCTGCCTCCTGGGATGCGCTTTTTACCAGGAAGTGGATCAGCAACCTAGCTTTCCACGCAGCAGTAACACTGGCACACCCGTTTACACCTGAATATACTCCCAAAAAAGAAGGTACACTGGTGGATGGGCTGACAGGGGATACCGATTTCAGCTATAACTGGTTATTTACCTATGGCCAGGATATGATTGCTACTATCGATATGGGGAAAAACAAATCCATTAACCAGATACGCATGAACTTCCTGCAAGACCCCAGGCATAATATTTTTAACCCGGTAGCACTTACTGTTGAAACATCTGCCGACGGCATCACCTATCAACCGGCTGGTACACAAACCATCTCCCCCCTTTCCGAAGAAGATAATACCGCCCGTATCAATACTTTCGCATTCAAACTCCCGGCTGTAAATGCCCGGTATGTCCGTGTTACTGCCAGATGCCTCCCTGCAATGCCTGCATGGCGCAATGCTGCCGGCAAAAAACCAGCCCTTTGCTGTGATGAGGTCTATGTATTATAAACACCAAACTACACAATCAGTAAAAAACACCATTTAAAACGTATAAAACACAAATCCCCGTCAATAACAAGCTGTACTTTTGTGATGTAATACCATTAGTACCATGGCAAAGCATCAGATTCCAACATACACAATTTGCAGACTTGCTGCAGATGAAGCTGTTCAAAAGGAACTGATTGCCGAGCGGTTCCCCCATTATCTGGATACGCATCAGCACCTGCATTTCCCACACCGGCATTCTTTTTACCACCTGGTGTTTTTTACCAAAGGTGCAGGCAAACAATCTATTGATTTTGTGAGCTTTCCGGTGCAGCCCGGACAGATTTATTTTATGGTACCCGGACAGGTACATGGATGGGATTTTGATGGCGAAATGGATGGTTATATCATCAATTTTTCCGACACCTTCTTCCATACCCTGCTGCAAAACACACAGTATATTGACCAGTTCTATTTTTTTAACGGACAGGCTGCAGAATCAGTGCTACAGCTGCCGGTAAACATACAAACTGAAATAACTGCCCTGTTTGAAAAAATACTGGCAGAAGTGCAGCAGAATAATGATCATATGATGGATATGATCAGGACCCTGCTCCTCCAGATCTTTATATTGGTAAACCGTGTTCAGGTGACCACTATCCGGCAAAAACAGGTGCCACAACATAATTATCTTTTGTTGCGCAATTTTCAGCAGCTGATAGAAAAAAACTATACACAGCTGAAACTGCCCAAAGAATATGCCGCACTGCTGTACATCACGCCTAATCACCTGAATGCGTTGTGCAAAGATGTGCTGGACAAGTCTGCCGGAGAAATCATACGCGACAGGATACTGCTGGAAGCGAAAAGACTGCTTACCAATGCCGATATGAGCATCATGGATATTGCTTACCAGCTGAACTTCGCAGACAACTCTTACTTTTCAAAATTCTTTAAGAAATATGCTGGTGCTACGCCGGAAGACTTTAGGAAACAATTTGACCACACCTATAACAAATAAAGATTGCAGATATGAAAGTTCCTGATGAAATACAAAAACCAAACCTGCTGGGCAGTGTTTTACAAAATAAATGCCCTCGTTGCCGCAGGGGCCAGCTCTTTACAGATAAGAATCCGTACCACCTGAAAAAATGCCTGGAAATGAATGAGCATTGCCCTGTTTGCGGGCAGGTAACAGAAGTGGAAGCGGGCTTTTATTTCGGTACTGGTTATGTAAGTTATGCCTTGTCAATTGCTACCTGTGTAGCCAGCTTTATTGCCTGGGTAGTATTTGTAGGTATCTCTATTTACGACAACCGCCTGTTCTGGTGGCTGGGCTTCAATGCAGGATTGTTGTTACTTTTACAACCGATATTTATGCGACTGGCCAGGTCCATCTGGATCTACTTCTTTGTACCTTATGATCCTAACTGGCAAAAACCGGCAGTCACCCCTACACCGGCAGTAGGGCTAAATTAGTGTTAGTGAATAGGAGTTGTGTTTAACATGGGGCCCCATGTTTTTGGCAATCCGTTTCAGGTTCATCTTTTTTTGGCCCGTAAATATTGATCCGGCCATGGCATCCCTTCAAATCCCAATTCATGCGCAGCATGTAACGGAAAATAAGGATCCCGTAACAGTTCCCTCGCCATAATAACAAGATCTGCCTTACCGGTGGCTATAATTTCCTCTGCTTCTTTGGCAGTAGTGATCATACCTACGGCACCTGTCCGCATTCCCGTTTCCTGATGTATTTTTTCTGCAAAAGGTACCTGGTACAAGGGACCTACTGTTATCTTCGCATGCGCCACCAGGCCTCCTGAAGAACAATCTATCAGGTCCACTTCTTTATCTTTCAGTACCGCTGCCAGTTGTATGGATTCTTCCAGCGACCATCCCCCAGCTGCCCAATCCGTGGCAGAAATACGTACAAATAGTGGATACTGTGCCGGCCAAACAGCTCTTATTGCTGCTGTTATCTCCAATAACAACCGGATCCTGTTTTCAAAACTGCCTCCATATTCATCTGTACGCTGATTACTCAGTGGAGATAAAAATTCATGGATGAGGTAGCCATGTGCAGCATGTATTTCCAACACTTTAAATCCTGCCTGCAATGCTCTCACTGCTGCTTTACTAAAGTCTGTTATCACCTGCTGTATGCCCTCCGTTGTCAAAGCCAGGGGCATACCATAATCCTCACTAAAAGGAATCGCACTGGGGGCCACTACCTGCCAGCCTCCGGCAGCTGCCGGCACCAGCTTATTGCCCTTCCAGGGGGAAGTCATACTCGCTTTACGCCCTGCATGTGCCAGCTGCATCCCTGCAATACTACCCTGCGCATGTATAAACGAAGTGACTCTTTGCAATACAGGAATATGTTCATCTTTCCAGATACCCAGATCATCCGGGGAAATACGTCCCTCCGGAGAAACAGCAGTAGCTTCCGTGAGCACCAACCCGGCACCTCCCACCGCCCGGCTACCCAGATGTACCAGGTGCCAGTCGTTTGCAAATCCATCCACTGATGAATACTCACACATGGGTGAAACGGCCACCCTGTTCCTGAAAGTAATCTCCCTGAGCTGTAACGGACTGAATAAATGTGTCATAATATCCTGCACTGGTTAAAGCATGCAATATCTCTAAAAGAAAACAACTTTCCAATCCCGTTTGAATTTACCATCGGGGAATAATCGCTCTATTCCTTCTTTATCTTCCAGCTTGCCATTAGTGCCCTCATGATCTGCAATACCACACCAGGGTTCAATACATATAAAATCGGCATCCTTGGCCGACCAGATCCCTAAATAAGGAAAGCCTTCCGTATCCATCTCCAATCCATGCGGCGTAGCATCACTCTTCAACGTTACTTTGGTGGAAGCCAGCTCCTTAAATACGAGGGCATCATTATAAAACAAGGGTTTGTTAACCGGTAATGTGTGGGTATGTTCCAATGATGGTACCGGTGTATTTTCAATCAACCCTGCAGCAGACAATGGCCATTTGCCCGCATGCTCCTCCTCATTGAAATAAAGATAATAGTCCTCAAAAGTAGTACCTGCCACCAGGGGTACTTTAAATGCGGGATGCCCTCCTACGGAAAACAACAGATCAGACTTTCCCGTATTTTCAATCTCATAGATCACTGTCAGCTGTTCTTCTGCAATGGCATAGTGGATGTGAAAGCGGAAATGAAACGGATACACTTTCCAGGTAGCTTCATTATCGGTAAGTGTGAGCGTAATCCGGCTATCCGTTTGAGCAGTTACCTCAAACACCATATCCCTGGCAAAACCATGCCTGCCCAGGGAATACGACTTCCCTTCATACGTATAGCTGTTATTGTTTAACCCGCCTACCACCGGAAATAATACCGGACTTTTTTTCCCCCAGAAAGCAGGATCTCCACTCCACATGTATTCCAGTTGCAGATCCTTACGGATCACACTTTGCAGCTCTGCGCCTTTTTCAGCAATCGTAACACTTAATTTTTCATTGGATAATTGCAGCATATGTGATGAGGTTTTATATATTCCTGATTTTACATGTGCTGCAAAAATAGTACTACTTTGGCAATTCCGGTGGATGCCCGTTTATCCAGCGCCTGATTATTACCTATCTTTGCGGCAACCATAATAATTTGAATTTACTCACAATAAAGCGGAAAGATCATGGAGTCATTAAAAGGAAAAACAGCGCTCATTACAGGCGGAGGTAAAGGCATAGGCCGCGCCATCGCCATTGCGCTGGCAAAAGAAGGAGTCAACATCGCGCTGCTGGGACGGTCTACCGGCCCACTGGAAGAAGTAGCTGCAGAGGTAGCTGCTCACCGTGTAAAAGTAGCTTTTGCGATTGCAGATGTAGGAGATATAAATGCCGTAAATACTGCGGTACAAAAGATTTCCGAAGCATTTGACACTATCGATATTCTCATCAATAATGCAGGGATTGCTGCCTTTGGCAATTTTATGGAATTAGCGCCCGAACAATGGGAAAACATCATCCGCGTAAACCTCCTGGGTGTATATTATGTTACACGTGCCATACTGCCGGGTATGATCGAACGCCAGACCGGAGATATTATCAATATCTCTTCTACAGCGGGACAACGAGGTGCACCACTTACCAGTGCATACAGTGCCTCTAAATTTGGTTTACTGGGCCTTACTGAATCCCTGATGCTGGAAGTAAGGAAGCATAATATCCGCGTCAGCGCCTTAACCCCCAGTACAATTGCTACAGACATGGCAAAGGAACTGAAACTGACTGATGGTAATCCCGACAAGGTATTGCAACCGGATGACCTGGCCGAGTTTGTGGTATCACAACTGAAACTGAACCGCCGGGTGCTGGTAAAATCTGCAGGGTTATGGTCTACTAATCCCTGATCCTCCAGGATCAGATAACATAACAGTGCCGGTTCACCGTAAATATTCACTTACTGAACCGGCGCCTCCACCCTATAAGAATACTTACATGCAACCAGATATGAACAACGGCGTGGCCTTGCCCCATCTCCAGAAACTGGGATATGAGTTTTACAACCGTACCAATGTACTCACCATCGCCAAAGCACTGATAGGAAAGATTATCGTTACCCACTTTGACGGACAGTATACGGCAGGGCGCATTGTGGAAACAGAAGCCTATAACGGTATCATTGATAAAGCCTCCCACGCCTATGGGGGCAGGCGTACCAACAGGACTGAAGTGATGTACCAACAGGCGGGGCTTGCTTATGTTTACTTATGCTATGGTATTCACCATCTTTTTAATATCGTTACCAACGAGCAGGATACACCGCATGCGGTGTTGGTAAGAGCAGTAGCGCCGCTGGCAGGTATTCCGGTTATGCTGGAGCGAACCGGTAAAAAGAAAGCAGATTACACCCTTACCAGAGGTCCGGGCAATGTTTCCAAAGCATTAGGTATCGTAACAGGCCACACCGGGCAAAGCCTGCTGGGCGATGTCATATACATCGCAACAGACAACTTCCCCATAAAACCGCGGGAAATTGTGGCTACTCCACGTATTGGGGTAGACTATGCAGGTGCAGATGCATTGCTCCCCTACCGGTTTATACTGAAAGGCAACCCATATGTAAGTGGAAAAAAATAAAACCAGCAAACCCCGGTGCACTACTTCCCGGGATCTACTGGTTGTCATTTATGCAAAGAAAGATTACTCTATCACTTTCAGGTATCTCCCCAGCCAGTAAGGCAACAGGTACTCATCTCCTGCCAGCTCACTCGTGCCTTGCTCTTTAGAATCCAGATTAAATGCATTGGCATTATGCCGGTGCATAGGCTGCTCTCCCGGAGGAATTAATTCTGTAGTAGTTTGTCCGCGGAAATTATCCGGTAAAAATACCAGGTCTTTCCGGTGGGAATTCTTTATGCCCCAACGCACCTGATCCAATGGATACTCCCGTAAATACCAGAATGTAGCAGCTTCATCATAAGTACCTGCTGTAGCTAAAGTAATCAGGTTCCATAATGGATTCTTTTCTGGTCGTTCCAGCTGCCAGTGATTCAGGATCACCCCTTTAAACTGTTGTTGCAGCTCCGGTGTAAAGGCATAACGTTCCAATACCCAATAAGTCAGGAAAGCCATTTCATCATCCGAATGATTCCATCCACCCATCCCCAGGTCAATGCCCATATGTTTGAACCCTGGCGTAGCTTTGATCGTATTGTAATCAACCAGGATATTTTTAAGATAGCCATGTTCCTTCATCAGGCGGTAGGCTTCTGTTTTGTAAATCTCTTTACCGGTAAGGGCATAACCCAGTTGTAATCCTGCAATGATGGTCGTACTGCCTAACTTACGGTCGCCAATGGTTTCAGGGTACATATTGATGTATTCCGGATTCCAGCGCCCCCATAAAGTAGGTTTGCCATCCACATCTATAAAGTAATAGTTGTTATCAAGGAGATGCATTAAGATCTTATCCATAAATGCAGCCACTCTTTTCTTCTCTCCTTCTGTTTCTGCTACCATTTCATCCAGCACGGCGGCAATGAAAATATAGGCTACAAATTCATCACTGCTGGTATGTCCTTTCCATTCCCATTCCGGATCCGGAGAATCGCGCCAATGTTCCGGGTCAGAGTTCTTATATCCTTTCCTTTCAAAGGTGCGGGAAGGGAATCCTTTTAACTGGTTAATAGACAACAAACGTTCAAAGGCCTCAAATGCTTCCCAGGCATACCGTTTTGCTTTTTTGTCGCCGGTTACCTGATAACGGAAAGCCTGACTACCCAGATAAAATGCACTCCACAAACCATCATTATCAGTATCTGCCATTTCCGCAGAAGCCAGATCACCAGGTGATTTCAGATGTATATTTGAAATAAACCCGTAACGGATATGCCTGTCCCGGATTTTATTCTGGAAATAAACAGCTTTTTTCTCCAGGGTTTGTGTACTGAATTCTATTTTATTTAATCCGCTGTTGGTGAGCAAAAAAATGTTTCCTTCACTATCAGCTGTTATACCTGTTATCTGGTCATTGTCCAGCCAGCGTTTGGATGCATAATACCGGAACTTACCGGAGTTTTCTTTCATAAAAGCCCCTATTGGAGTACCTGCCCATACGTGCCCGTTTACTACCGCCAGCTGGCTGATATTCTGAACCGGCACTTTCGTCTGCATGCCAAAGGTGCTGTCGCCGGTAGCTTTATCAATCCCAAAATAGCCATTGGCGGTTCCCAGGATGATTTCATTCCCGCGAAAAGCTACTGACTGCAGATTATTACCTTTATGAATCGCTTCCCAGCGCTCTCCCGCCAGCTGGTATACTCCTCTGGTACTAAATCCGTAAAATGCACCATCTTTTGCCTGAATAGAAAGCAATGCATCTCCCGGTGCGGGGATGTTGATCAGTTTTCCCTGACGGTATAGTCCCGTTGCATTCTTTCCTGCCAGCAATACGGTTCCATCTTCTGCTACCGCCAGCATGTTAAACTTTCCTTTGGGCAGCAAACCATAGGGTACACCTGCATATCCGTTGGTCAGAAATTTATCTTCATACAGATAATACAAATGTCCGGCACCTTCCTGTGCAGTAATATCCACTGGTATTTTTTGTGCCAAAGGCCGGAAACGTACATCTCTTATCAGCTTATTGTCACTAACCCGGTATAATCCTTTATTGCTAAGCACATAGGCAATATCATTATAGTCTGTAACTACCTTTTTCAGTGTACTTCCCTTTAACTCATCAGGCAAAGGATATTTCACTGAAATAGCCTGTTTGAAAGGCGTATCCGGATCATTTGCCCAGACTTTCCCGGTTGCCAGGGTGAACAGCAAACATCCCCCTGCAACAAATAAACGTGTGATCATAAGCTTTAACTATTATTTTTCTTTGATCAGCCACACTTCCGATACCCGGGAGTGCTGCCGCCAGTTAATATGTTCTTCATCAATCGTATCCCAGGTGAGCAGTAGCTTACCTTCCCGGATTAATCCTGCCGGTATGGGAAATACTTTTCTTTCACCAATACCTTTTCCATAGATGGTAGGTTGGAGACGCTGACCATTGGCTTTTAGCAAGGACTCTCCATAACCGGTTACCTGCACGGTATAAGTTGCGGTGCTATCCAGTTGTTCATATAATAATCCAGTAGGCCAGCGCAAACTCATCATCCACGAAAGCCGCTTCCTGCTCATCCCTCCGTCCCACCAGTCAAATCCGGGATTATCACTTTTGCGCATCAGCGGATCAGTATTGATACCTTCTCCCCTTACCACGTGTGGCGACTTTGATACATTGGCTACATTATCATAGAAACTTCCCGGTCCGGGGTTTTCCCATGTTGCCAAAGTATCCAGTGCTTTCAGCTGGCGTTCCTTATCTGTAAGCTGGCCAATACGTTTAAACTCATCCTCCAGCCACCATCTGTTGTTCAGTGGCCGGTCCAGGAAGTCGAGCACAGCCCCCCGCTCTGATCCTGATGCTTTATACTTGGCTACACTTGTTTGCAGCTGCACGGAATTATAAAGCGCTTCGCACAGTTCAATTATTTTCTGATGCCATTCCGGTTTTACCGGCGCTGTCACTGCTTCCTGCAATATCTTTTCTGCGGCAGCCATCGCTGGCACAACACCTGTTTCTTTTGCTTTTAACAATACTGCATTGGCCCTTTGCTCCAGTGCTGATTCATAGATATAACGTTCACGTACATATGCATCATAATAAGCGCGTAATAAACACATCTGCCAGCGCCAGTTGCCAGACAGTTCCAGGTGTTTCTGTGCGATGTTTTGCCACAGCTGCAAGGTAGCCGGGATACTCCCATTGGCCACAATAGGACCTTCCCAGTTTTTCTCCAATGCCAGAATGCCATCTGCTGCGGTAGCGGCAATATCACTGGCGAAGAAAAAATTAGCATACTGCAATACAATATTCCTCACATCTGCTCCGGCATGCCATCCCAACTGGCTCCAGACGGCTTTATTAATATCATCGTGCGCCCCATCTGAATAGGAGATAAAGCCATTGGTAAAGCCTACGGTATGACGGTAAATATTGGCATAATAATAAGGCTGTGGGTTTACCGGCTCACGCCCCAGCGTAAAATTAAAGGCAGGATCCCACCAGGCTACCGGGTAATCACAACGCACGGTATGCGTAATGTCGGGGTAATTGCGTAATCCGTATCTGGCAGGCAAGGCAGCCCTGGTTTCCTCAAACGGAGGGCTGCTGGGCCCACATACCAATCCACCCATCCAGGCAGGTAGTTTGGTGTTCATATACTGATATACAAACTGGCTCTGTGCTGGTGTAAATCCTTGTAGGGACAGCCAGATCCTGGCCTGTGGGTGATACTTCTTTAATATCGGTGCCAATGTTTCCAGCAAAGGCATCATGAGTTCGGGAGGATTTTTTCCGGGATCTCCTCCTGGAAAAAACACATCATCTATTTTAGGGGTCTGCTTATACAGTGTTTCACATTCCACGATATATGCGGCACGTTTAGCCGCATCGCTCAGGTCTGTTTCCACCGGTGTCCAGGCCCAGTAATCGATGCCATACCGCTTACAGATCCCGCTGATCAGGATATTCATTTTTTCCGGTGCCACCTTAAAGTGCGGACTTGGTTTGCCGGCAAACGGGATCGTTTCTACGCTGTTGGCGCCAAAGATCACCAGCTCCCGGATATACTGGTCATATTGTTCCGGTGTCCAGCCATCATAAGAGTTGGCCGTATTCCGGTACCCCAGCTGATGCCCGCGCACCGGTACTTCCGGCCACTCTGCGAGCGACAGGTTTGCAGCTACACCTACACTATTCTTTTGATATTGTAACAACCGGAGCAAATGTCCGGCACCAAAGAGTACCCCTCTGCTATCCCGGCCTTCAATACATACTACGGTACGTCCTTTTTCCTGCATGCTCCCTATCCGGTAGGCCTCCGCCTGCAATGACAAGGGAGGGGCTCCGGGCACATTCACCTTATTTTTAGCACCTGCCTGTTGGAGTACAATCACATCACCAGCAGCCGGCAATTGGGTCGCTATTTCCCAACGCAGTCCTGTTCTTTTGGCTACTTCTTCTATTAATATCTTTGCGGCCATCGCTTCGCTTTCCGGCAAACGGCCCTTACCTGTAACAACCGTCACTTTAGTAAGCGTCACCTGCTGTCCATAAACAGGTGACGCTGTGAATAATGCAAATACGCCTGTCAACAATAACAGTAACGCTGCATAGCGGGCATAGGTAATGAACAAGTGTAGATAACTTTTCATGAAACAACTTAATAATCGTGGGTTTACAGCTACTTTTTTATACTTGCCAAACTGATTAAAGTGCTCCCGACATTTCACACTGCTGCTGAGTATAAAAAAACAGGGTTTTCAAGTACAGTTTGAAATATTATCTCCTGCCTTTTTTCTGCAGATATTTTACTAAGATTTCCGGATGATCTGTTTGCATACCATCCACCTTCAGCTGTAATGCAGGATCCCATTGCGCGGGTCCTTCTTCTTTCTCCTGCACATCCAGCCACACTGCTACTTTGGCTGCTTTTGCAGCAGCCAGCATTTCCGGTGTATATTGCCGGTGATCACCATCCAATGCCGCCACTTTTGCAGTGCGGATAAACGCCTGTAAGCTGGCTGCATCTTTTACCGTTTCCGGCAAACTGCACATCAAGGGCATTTGCGGCGCTATTTGCTGCCACTGTTTCAACTGCTCTTCCGCATTAATATATACGATAACAGATCGTTCCATGCCTGCAGCTTTGATCAAAGCGTAGGTTTTGGCAACATCTGCGTCCTTAAAATCAAGGTAGATATGAATCTTGCCTTTACAGGCTGCCAGCACTTCCTTAAAAGTGGGCACACGGTACACGTTTTTATCAGCCTCCAGTCTGGGCTTTACTGCTAATTGCCTGATGGCTGCAAAGGTCAGGTCTTTCACTGCTCCCTTGCCATTCGTCATGTGATCTACGGTAGCATTGTGCATCAGTACCAGCTCCCCGTCTTTTGTTGTGCGAAGATCTACCTCCACATAATCTACGCCATGTGTAATTGCTTTTTTGCAGGCTGCTACCGTATTTTCCGGTACCAGTACATGATCGCCCCGGTGCGCAATTACCACCGTTGTATGTTTGCTATAAGGCAAAGGTGGCTGTGCCACCACCTTTGCTGTTATGAAAATTAAAAGGGAAAATAAGACGTATGAACGCATGTTTTTTTAGCTTTTGGCTGTTAGCCTTTAGCTGTTAGCTGCCTGTAGCAATTGAAGACATCGTTTGCTACAGACAGCTACACCTTATTTAATTTAATAATAATTCGCTTGCATTTATAGCTAAAAGCTAAAGGCTAATAGCTAACAGCTCCTTATTTCAGGTACCACATCAACACATTACGGGTATCACCACCTATCCGGGCAATCGCTTCCTGGTAAGAAGCCTCGTTCAAGCCATTCTCATTATCAGGGTAGATATACCTTTTGGGAATAGTGCTCTGTGCAGCCATTGGCCCCAGCACAAATTCAGGGAAACCGGTACGGCGGTGGTCAAACCAGCCTTCTGCACCTTTCAGGAATCCGGCCATCCATTTCTGTCCGATCAACTGCTTTAAAGTGCCATCATATTTTACCAGTGCCTGATCATAATAATGCATATTCTCTGCATCACCGGTTACACCGTATTGGGCCATACCTGCTGCGATAGCTTTGTAATACATAGACTCAGCAGTTTCACCGGCTACTGTGATCTTACCCTTCTGTAAACCTTCTGCCAGAATGAAAAGTATTTCAGGATAAGAAACCAGGCTGGCTTTTAACATATCATTTTTGCTGCTGGAGAACAGTGGGCTCAACAGGGACATCTTTTTATTGCCCCCATTATAGTCATAAGGCGCGGGAATAGCATTGGGTACACCTACGTACTCATTCTTATCTATTGTACCAATTTCTTCCACTTTAGCTACCAGTACTGGTAGTCTTGGATCATTCCTTTTCAGCAGAAAGTCAACTATTTCCTTGCTGGGTTTACGCTTGTCAAACTCGTCTGGAGAGCTGGCAATCGTGCTACCAGGCCAGCTGTTGTCTTTATTGGTTCCCAGATAAGGTACCTGTGCATTATCTGCATTGCTTTCAAAAATGGGGTACTTGGCTTTATTGCTCAGTATTTCCTGCATTTCTGTAAAAGCGTTTGCATAGTTTTTGGAACAACGCAGTAACAACCGCAACCGTAAGGAATTGGCGAACTTTTGCCACATGATTGCCTTACCACCGTACATCATATCGGCTGTTTTGTCAATCGGCAAAGTGGTAGTAGCCAGTACATCATTGGCTTCTTTCAGCTGCTTTAACAAGTCCATATAAATAGACTCCTGTGTATCATACTTGGGATGTACAATACCATCTTTCAGCTGCAGAGCTTCTTTGTAAGGTACATCTCCATACAGATCTGTTAAATACGAAGCGGAGAAAGCATTCAAGATTTTGCCAATAGCAACATACTGGTCCTGTGAACGGCTTTTAGCAATGCTCACCATGTTATAAATGGTAGACAATTTCTGATAATGACCATCCCAGCCCTGAGGGCCCCAGCCAAATTTGTCAGGCCCTTCGTTCCGGACCATGGTAATATAACGGCCGGCGGATGCAGGTTCAGACATATAACTATCCTTCTGATAATCGTAGGCAGCTGAAAGCAGCACATTCGACATCAGGTATTGAGGATCTATTGTTTCCGGGTCATTGGGATTGACGTTAATATCTCCCAGGTTTTTACTACAAGCTCCCAATATTAACGAGCAAAGCAGCAATAAGCTTAATTTATGTATATATCGCATAATAACTGCATTAATAGTTAAAAGTTAAAACCTAATTTAAATCCAAAAGAACGTACACCTGGTAATGACCAGCTGGTTACACCCTGTCCAAAGCTGCCATTTTGTATGGCTACGGCTGTTTCAGGATCATACCCCATGCCTGCTGCAGTCCAGTTGAAAAGGTTTCTGCCAATTAAACCAATTGTTAAATTAGATACTGGTACGTTTCCTAACATTTTGTTTGGAAAAACATAGCTCAGTGAAGCTTCTCTCAGTTTTACGTAAGTAGCATCGAAAGTAGAACGGCCATTAAAGCTCCAGTAGTATTCTCCATAATAGTTTTCCGGATCAGTAATGACATCATTCAATTTGTAGCCACCATTGCCATCAGCAATATAACCATGCAGAATCATACCATCTGTGCGGTCACGGGTACCATCATTCCAGGCAAGTCCGCCTGATTGTGGATCACGGCCTGCAGAAGTGGTAGTGGTACGGCCATCAGACAACAGGTTCTTAGCCATATAGGAATAGAACTGTCCACCCTGACGCCAGTCGATCAATACGTTTAAAGTAAATCCTTTGTAGGTAAAAGTGTTGGTGAAACCTACCATAAAGTCAGGATTGTAGTTTCCGATCTTTACTACTTCATTTACTTTCTGGTAAGCACCGCTTTCATCCAGTAAAGGTTCTCCTTTATAAGGTCCATCGGGCACTTTCTCCCAGGTATTAGCATAAAAATCACCCATCACTTCCCCTTCTCTGATCAGGTACTTCACCCCTTCTGCAGAATTCATTTCCAGGCTGCTGATACCTTCCGTGAGTTTTACTACCCTGTTCCGGTTTCTGCTGAATACTGCAGATACATCCCAGTTAAAGGCACCTTTGATCGGTGTACCTGTTAAGTTAACTTCCCAGCCCTTATTCTCAATTTCACCAGCATTGATCCATCTGCCACCATAACCAGAAGCCATAGTAGTCTGAATTCTCATGATCTGGTTACGGCTGTTTTTAATATAATAAGAGGCATCTATCCCCAGTCTGCCAGAGAAAAAGCGCAGATCAGCACCTATTTCAGAAGAAGTAGCAATTTCTGGTTTTAAATTATTATTCTTTAAAGTAAAGTCCAGTTCAGCTTTCTTCACTACGCCCCAATCCTGTCCAAATCTATAGGTATTATACAATTGATATGGATCGGTATCTCCTCCTACCTGTGCCCAGTTCAGGCGTAATTTTGCAAATGATAAAGGACCACTGGTAACATGGAACATATCCGTTAATACTGCACTTAATGAAGCAGAAGGATAGAAATAAGAGTTGTTGCCAGTTGGTAATGAGCTGGTCCAGTCATTTCTGGCTGTCAGATCCAGGTAGATATAGTTCTTATAAGATACCTGTCCCATGCCATACACACTGTTGATCCGCTTTTTAGAGCGTCCGGAATAATTCCGTACAGTACCAGCCTGCGCATTACTGATATTATACAACCCGGATACTACCAACGCATCTGCAAAGTTGGAGTTACCGCTGGTTTTACGGTCCATCCGGCTTGCACCACCAGATATGGAGAAGAACCAGTCCTCAGATACCGCCTTTTTATAGGTCAGCAAGAAGTCGGAGTTCATTTCATTAAAGAAGCTGGTTTCAAAACCATAGCCTCCTTTAGGATTGCTCTTCAGGCTGAAAGGCCGTTTGGTTTCCCTTTGTTCAGAGAAATGATCCAGACCGGTTCTCAACATCAGGGTAAGGGCTTCTGTGATATCTATATTCAACTGCACATTTCCCATGATACGGTCACGGTTATAACCATTCGTAGCTTCGTATGCAATTAAGTAAGGATTGTCTACTTTACCCGGTACATGTGAAAATTGCTGTACACCTACCTGACCAGGCAACCAGTAGTTTTTCAGTTTATTGATGTCAATATTGGGGGTAGTGGTATATACAATATTGGCCGCACTTCCACGGTTTACAGCAGGGCGGTTATCACTGCCATTACCGATATAGGATACATTGGTACTGATTCTTACATTTTTGTTCAGTTTATACCCTGCTGCCAGATTGATGGTATTTCTTTTCAGATCAGTATTAGGCACAATCCCTTCATTTGTAAGATTGGTATAGGAAAGGCGGAAATTACCCTGATCATTATTACCGGTTACCGCTACGTTATTGGTAAGCGTAAAACCTGGCTTAAAGAAATCTTTGTGACGGTTAGGGTAAGCTACCCAGTCTGTTGGGATTGGATTACCATTGCCATCCAGCGGGCTATCCCATTGAATGTGCTTGGTACCTATATTTAATCTTGGGCCCCAGCTGGATTCAGAAATTGTTTCATCGCTACCGGCACGGTCTCCCGCTCCAAACTCATTCTGGAAATTAGGATAGATCCAGGCTTGGTCTACCATAATGGAAGAGTTCACACTTACGCCTAACCCTTTTTTAGCTTTTGCACCTGTTTTAGTAGTAATCAGGATAACACCATATGCAGCACGGCTACCATACAAGGCCGCAGCACTGGCGCCTTTCAGTACGGTTACTGTTTCCACATCATCCGGGTTGATATCAGACATAGGGCTACCATAATCTACCACCCCACTTCCTAATGGCTGGGTTGGGTTACGGATACCATTGTCTACCGGAATACCATCTACCACCAGCAATGGCTGCTTAGGGGTAGAGCTAAAAGAGCTTTCTCCACGAATGGTGATAAACGCAGTAGATCCGGGATCAGAACCCGCACTTCTTACGTTTACCCCGGCAACTTTACCGGATAATGCATTGGCTACGTTTACTTCCTTCACGGAGTTCACTTTAGAGCCGTCCAGAGTAGCAATGGAATAACCCAATGCTCTTTCCTGTCTTTTAATACCAAGGGCGGTTACTACTACCCCTGTCAGCTCACGGGTATCAGACTCCAGCCTGATATTTAATTGTCCGCCGCTACCGGCAGGCACTTCTTTAGCTACATAACCGATAAAGCGGAATACCAGGGTTGCTTTAGAGCTGGATACACGTAAACGGTATTTACCATCCACATCGGAGGTACTACCATTTTTGGTACCTTTTTCCACCACACTTACACCTGGTAATGCTTCTCCTTTATCATTGGTAATTACCCCGGTTACGATCACTTCCTGCGCCAGTACGGAGCTTACTTTATTTGCTGAATTACTTTGTCCGTTTTCTTTAACTGATTTGATCACATAATCAGATTGGCTCATCCGTACATACATCAGCCCTACAGGGTTCAGTACAGCGGATAATTGACGAACAATATCTGTATGTGAGATCCTCGCCAGTTTTTCAGGTACTTCCAAACCTGAAACCAGCTGATCATCATAATTTATATTTACACTGTACCCGGCTTCTATTCCCGCCAGGGCTTCTTTCAGAGGAACCAGCCGGTTCCCCTTGGTGGAAAAGGCTGGCTTATTGCCCGATTTACTGGCCATTGTTACTTCCTGGGCCCCTGCATACGGTAGCACCATCAGCAACGCCATCGGCAATAGCATAGCTTTACGGTAAGTAGAGTTTTTCCGCATAGTAGTTAATTTAGGTAAGGTTTTAATAACGTGTCTGGTAGCTTTGCTTATTTTGAATTACTGGAAAATGATAGTAGTGTCCTTCCGGATAATCTCTAATTCAAATACCTCTTTTATATTGGCCAATAAAATATTAATGTCTTCTGTAGAGCAGGCACCCGTAAACCGCAGGGTTTCCAGCTCTTTTTTCTTAAATGCTACCCGGTAGCCATAGTTATCTTCCAGCATCCTGGCAATCTCAGACAATGGCTTATTTTCAAATACCAGCCGTTTGTCTTTCCAGGAGGTATATAATGCTGTATTTACAGGTTGTCTGTTAAAAGTGTGTGTATCCCAGGTCATCATTTGCCCTGGCTGCATGATCTCCCGCTGATGATTGGTGTTATTTTCCAGGGCTACCTTCCCTTCTTCCAGCACTACTGCGATATTTCCTTTACGGTGATACACGTTAAAGCTGGTACCCAGTACATCTACATTGATCGTACCGGCATGTACACTGAATTTAGGTGCAGCACTATGTGGTGCTTTTGCCACTTCGAAAAAAGCCTCTCCATCCAGCCATACTTCCCTGGCGGAACTATTACTCCAGTTTTTTGAATAAGTTATCGTGGAATTAGCATTCAATATCAGCTTAGAATTGTCTGGCAGTGTAACCTGCTTGGTTTGTGCATATCCGGTACTTACTTTCACCGGTGCATTATAAATGTAATGAAACCAGCCTGCGGTGAGCAAAATCAGGATGCTCGCAGCAGCAGCCCAGTAATAAGCCTTCTTAATACGGCGTACCGGACGCTCCGGTGCTATATATTCAGTTTTTATCTGTAATAAGATGCGGTCAATGTTACCTTTAACTTCCTTCATCTCCTCCTCTGTAGGACCACCTGGGTTAAAATCCATCATTTCCAGTAAGCCCCGGGCTTCTTCCACCATATGAAGTTTCTCCGGATTGCGTTCTATCCATGATTCCCAAAAGGCGGCAGCTGTGGCATCGTTGTTCTTCACCCAAGACCGAAAAGAAGCGTCTGCCATAAAATCGGGTGTTTTGAAATTTTTATAATGCATACTCACAAATCAGCCTGGAAGTAAATGGCCTTATAAATAGGAGTCCGATATCTCAAAAATACCCTCAGAAAAATCAAAGAATTTTTAAAAAAATTATAACTAATTCAATATCAATATCTACTACTTGAAATTATTTGGAAAAATGGGGAGATGGTAAAGGAAAAATGGCAGGTATATCAGGGAATTCAGGAAAATTAGCAGGTAATCGCAGGATATGATCAGGAAATCATCAGACCATGTTGCCCGTTTTTCTTTCGCAATTGTTCCCGCATCTCGGTAAGGGCACGGTAAACAAGCGTGCGGGCATATTTTACTTCTTTTAAAGACATTACTTCGGCTATTTCATCATAGCTCATTTCTTCATAAAAACGCAGGTAAATAGCCTCCTTTTGCCTTCTGGTCAATAAAGACAGCGTTTGCTCCAGCAGATAGCGCTGCTGCTCCCAGCTTTGTTTATTGATGATGGCATTGTCGGCGGATAATTCCAGCCGGAAATCATATTCCTGTTCCCGGATTGCTTCAGTTGAAATCTTCGCCTCCTGCTGTATCTTTTTGATCACTTTACGGCGGGTGGCTACCAGTAGATAACTTCGTGGATTATGCACAGGAGGTAATTCCCTGCCCTTTAAAAAAAGGGCGGTAAACAGATCCTGCAACAGATCTTTTATAATGCTCCTGTTAGTGGTAAAACGCAGTGCATACCTAAATAACATAGGGAAATAACGCTCATATAAAATATTAAAAGCATCATGATCCCCTTCCAGCATCTTGGCCCAATGATCAACGTCATTACTATACTGTAAAGACTTTTCTGTCATAGGAATTCAGGATTTATTTAAGGTATATTTTACAAAATACCTCCAAATATAATGACTATACAGCGGTCCTGTTATAAAGGAATTGTTATTTCACAGCAGTCCGCGGTAATATAAGCATTTATTTTTTCAAATTCATCCTATTGCATCCTTTTATGACTGGCTATTTTCTGTGATAAATAATGGTATCTGTGGGCAGGCGTTGTAATACATACCCGCCTGTATCCACCTGTAATTTGGGGAGATGTGCCTTCAATGCCAGTATGGCTTTGTCTGAAATAGCGGTTTTATATACATACAGGCGTTGCAGAGAGTTTACCTGCTGTAATGCGGCAATGCCATCGTCTGTAATTTTAGTGCCGAATAAATTAAGATAACGCAGGGTACGGTTACCGGCTAATTCACGTATGCCCGTATCAGTAATGGCAGTATGTTCCAGATGTAACCGGGTGAGGTTAGGAAGTTGTCCGATCGTTTTAAGGCTTGCATCTGTTATCTGTGTATTGCCCATTTTCAGCCACGCGATCTGCTTTTTGAGTGGTAATAATAATGCCACATCCTGATCGTTGAACTGAGCGGCGTTCACAAAGTTCAATTGCAGATAATTGCTGCTGGCACCCACCGGCATTACCTTTACGTCCTTACGTTCCAGCACATGCATATCTTTCTCGGCAGCTGCTGCCACGGCTGTTTCGGGGATATCTACCCCCTCTTTGCCGGATGCTTCCAGAGCAGCGAGCATAGGCTGTATATTAACGGGCACCTCCAATTCCTTTACCTGCTTGTTAAATGGTGCGCCGGATGCAATCCACCATTCCAGCAAGGCGGCCTGGTGCAGGCTTAACTGTGGTTTCCCCTTTGGCGGCATATGCTTCTCCTCTTCTTCGGCCAGCATGATCCGTTTAAATAATTCACTCTGCATAGGGGCACCAGGCTTTAATGCAGGTCCATGCTCCCCTCCTTTTGCCAGCAAGGTACTGTCGTCCAGCCTTAAACCTCCCTTTTGTTTTTCAGTATTATGGCAGCTATAGCAACGTTGAGATAAAATAGGTTGTACAATATCCTGGTACACCTGTGCTTCCGACACCTGAGCAATTACCGGCATAGCAGTGGCAGCCGTGGCTGTTCCAGCGCCCGTCAGCTTACGTAACGACTCCGGCATAGCCTGTGTAAGATAATCACTGCCATGTGTAAGCGATCCTCCATAATGCCCGGCAGCAGATAATAACAATACCATTCCCCCCGCCAATGGTAAGTTCCATTTTTTCAGGAAATAAAACTGTGTGGCACCGCTGAGTTTTCTGCTGATCCACAACAAAAGGGAAATCACCGCTACCCCGATGCCCAGCCATTTATGCCAGCTTAATAAGGATTCATCATACCCTCCGGAAGAAGACAACAGATACCCTGCTATACACGATGCTATGGCGGCGAGCATTCCGGCAAATAGTACCGGCGATATCGCCGCCTGTAGATAGGCATAGGCGGGCTTCCTCCCCAGCCATTCAAGGATAAACACCACCAGCAATATGCCAATAGGTAAGTGTACCAGTAAAGGATGTGAACGGCCAATAAACAATTCCCAGTTGCCGGGTGCAGTGGCCTGTAATAAAAAGAAATGCGCCGTCATTAATGGTTGTATCGTTGCTTTAATAAATTCATCATATACACATTCACCTCCCACTGATTAGCTACCGGCTGGCGGGTATAAGGCAAGGCAGGCATATAGTCTGCCGGACCAAATTCCGTGAGAACGGTCATGAGCTGCCCATCGGCTTTTTTACGTGCCATCACCTGGTCCCACCAGCTCAGGTGTGCTTTTACGGTGGCCTCCCATTCCGGTGCACGCGGGTCATTTACCTGCGGTCCTTCCGGATGCCCAATACGGGCATGGATATGCCCGGTACGTGCCAGCGCCAGCTTTACGGTGGCTTCCTGGTCCTGCAACAGGCTTTCATGTACATTGCACCAATGAGAGATGTCCAGCGTAAGCTGTAATCCCGGTATTTTCTCCAGGTACTCCCTGGCCACATGGGCGGCAAACAGGATACGGGAACGATGCGTTTCATGATACACAGGAATACCTGTGCTGGCAGCGACTTTTACCGTAAGGTCAATGAAATCCCGGTTCTGTGCAAAGGTGAAATAATCACGACCGGAATGACAATTGATATACAGCGGGCGCTGTTTATTTTGCGAGGTAGCCGCCAGCAACGCTTCCCGGAATTGTTTTAAATGGGTGGCAGGATCACTGCTGCTGCCGCCACATAAAAAACCTACTTCCAGCTGATGTTGCTGCAAAGCGGCAAACAACGCTTCCTGTGCTTTTGTATCGGACGTCCACCATACTTCAATCCCATCATATCCCGCAGCTTTGGCCCGGGCGCAAAAAGCATCAGTAGTGCCCTCAAAACCCCAGTTGGTAGCCATAAACTTCAATTGGAAACCGGCAGCTGCGGGTTGCCGGTCAATGGGTAATGCAGTGGCTGATAATACCGGTAATAAGAAGGATGCTCCTAAAAGCGAGCTGCGCTGTAAAAAATCTCTGCGGTCAATGTTCATGTAGTCTATACGTATGCCAGCTAATGGCTATGCTTAAGCAATAATTTCGTGAATTACTTTTCCAGCTACATCTGTCAGCCGGAAAGGCCGCCCCTGAAACTGGTAGATCAGTTTTTCATGGTCAAAACCCAACTGATGCAGGATGGTGGCATGTACATCGTGAATGTCTACTTTGCCATTGATCGCAGAAAAACCAATTTCATCCGTCTCTCCCCACGTAGTCCCCTGCTTGATACCTCCGCCTGCCATCCAGATAGTAAAGGCTTCTGTATGATGATCCCGGCCAAAGAAAGGCATCTGCTTGCCCTCCCGGTTTTCCTGCATCGGTGTACGGCCAAATTCTCCCCCCCAAACTACCAGGGTTTCATCCAGCAGTCCTCTTTGTTTCAGGTCCTGCAACAAGGCTACTACCGGACGGTCTATTTCCCGGCACTTGTTACGCAACCCCAGATCTACCGCTGTACTTTCATCCGTACCATGGCTATCCCACCCCCAGTCAAATAACTGTACAAAACGAACCCCCTTCTCTACCAGCTTACGTGCCAGCAAACAATTATTGGCAAAGGATTCCTTTCCCGGCTCTGTGCCATACATCTCATGGATATATGCCGGCTCATTATTGATGTTCATCACATCGGGCACGGATATCTGCATTTTATATGCCAGCTCATACTGGGAAATACGGGATAAGGTTTCCGGATCCTGGAATGCTTCATATTCCTGCCGGTTAATTTCATTGATGGCTTTCAGCGATTCTTTCCGCATATCCCGGTCTACTCCTTCAGGATCACTGATGTATAATACCGGTTCTCCTTTCGACCGGCATTGTACGCCCTGGTATACGGAAGGTAAAAATCCGCTTCCCCATACACTCTTCCCGGCATCCGGTGTTTTACCTCCGGAGGTAAGCACCACAAAACCAGGCAGGTTACTGTTTTCAGAACCCAGGCCATAAGTTACCCAGGAACCTATACTCGGACGGCCCAGCCTCGGACTACCCGTATGCATAAACAACTGGGCGGGCCCGTGATTAAACTGGTCTGTCTGCACCCCTTTCAGGAAACTGATATCATCTGCTACTGTAGTCAGATGGGGCAGCATGTCTGAGATCCAGGCACGGGACTCTCCATGTTGTTTAAACACCGCCTGCGGTCCCAACATCTTGGGAATACCCCGGATAAAGGCAAACCGCTTTCCGGCCAATATAGATGGCGGGCATAACTGATCATGCAACTTCTGCAACTCCGGCTTGTAATCAAACAGCTCCAGCTGGGAAGGCGACCCTGCCATATGCAGGTAAATCACACTTTTGGCCTTTCCCGGAAAATGCGGCACCTTGGGGGCCAAAGGATTCAAACTATCCGCCAATGCACTTTCCTTACTATTAGAAAACACATTACAACCTCCCAGCAAGGAGCCTAATGCGGCAGCTCCCAAGCCTGTCACACAATCCTTCAAAAAGTGCCGCCGGGTTAAAAATTGCAGCGCCTGGTGGTTTGCTTCGTTAATCAGTTTTTGAGACATTTTTTTGAGCTTTTAGCTGTTAGCTGTTGGCTATTAGCTATTGTGTTTTGTTTTTTGCTGTTGTCTATTATGTTATATTCTTGAGCTGTTGGTTATTTGTTTTACTTAGCTAAGAGCTAACTGCTAATAGCTAAAAGCTGTTTTGATCAGCTTTTCGACAAAAATTCATCCAGGTTCATAATAGCATTTGCCACCATTACCAGTGCCGCATTGTGTGGCAGCGCTGTTTCGCCCTGCAGTAATTTCTTAGCGGCTTCCGGTTGTGCGCCATAACGCTTGTAGGCATCCTGGTAAAGCTTTTCCAATACCTGCAGCTTGGCGGCAGATATATCTGTAAACAAGGCTGCTTTATACCCTTCCCTGATACACACAGCTGCATCCTTGCCTCCTTTCTTTACCATCACATCTGCCAGATGCCTGGCTGCTTCCATAAATACCGGGTCATTGAGTGTAGATAATGCCTGTAATGGCGTGTTGGTCCGGATACGGCGCTGCAGGCATACTTCCCTGCTGGAACCATCAAAGGTGATGAAGGATGGATACGGGCTGGTACGCTTCAGGAAAGTATAAATAGCTCTGCGGTAACGGTCTTCTCCTTCGCTGGTTTTCCATTCTTCTCCGCTGTATACACTTTGCCATACCCCATCCGGCTGCCAGGGCATTACCCCAGGGCCTCCCATTTTGCTGCTCAGTAATCCGCATACGGCCAATGCCTGATCCCGTACCTGTTCGGCAGTAAGGCGGAAACGCGGTCCCCGTGCCAGCAAACGGTTGGCAGGATCCTTGTCTGTCAATGCTTTGGTAGCCCGTGCATCCTGGCGATAGGTAGCACTCATCACCATATCTTTCAGCAGTTTTTTGCTGCTCCAGTGGTGCGTATTCATATACCGGTAAGCCAGCCAGTCCAGCAGCTCCGGATGCGAAGGCGCAAATCCCTGAGAACCAAAATCTTCAATGGTTTCTACGATGCCTATTCCGAACAACTGCTCCCAAAAACGGTTTACCATTACGCGGGCGGTGAGTGGATTATCCTTACTCACCAGCCATTGTGCAAACCCCAGGCGGTTCTTAGGTGCGTTCTTAGGAAAGGGGTTGAATGCTTCCGGTACACCCGGCGTTACGGTATCACCTTTTACCAGCCAGTTACCCCGTTCGAAGATCTGCGTGGTACGGAACTGGTCAGGTGTATTTTCTACCATCACCGGCACTCCATCCACCCAGGTATTTACCAGCTGCATATATTTTTCGTCTACTTCCTTATAACCTGGTAAGCCTTTACCAGGGAGACTGCCTCTGAAGGTGAGCCATTCTATGCCACATACCCCTTGTGCCGGCGCCAGCGAAGCATTCCGGAAAATGAAAAACAGATCATGTTTGCCTGCAGTAGCCTGCAATGGAATGGCCATCGCCTGGGTTCCTTTTGTAACAGGAAGTGCCTGCCTGGCCAGGACATTTCCTTTCACACTATCCAGCCGGATTTCTATACTGCCGCCGGCATTGCCGGTCCAGTAGTTGATGATCATATCCGTTACACCGTCCAGCCGGATTTGTTTCAACCGGCAGCTGCCATTATTGTTAACACTCAGCCATTTCCCGTCGGCCAGCTCTCCATTCTGGAACTGGTCACAGCTATGAGGATGAATTTTAGGCTCCAGGGTTTTCAAAAAGCCTAATGCTGCTTTCTGCGCAGGCTGGTCTATTCCCTGCTGCTTCATCCAGGCAGCGATCTCATCTACCTCTTTCTTTTGCACTTCGTTATAAAATCGTAACACCGGATGCTCTCCCGGTACATCTTCATCCCGGGTATTGTTAAAAAAGGCGATAGATTTATAATAGTCTTCAAACTTAATCGGATCGTATGGATGGCTATGGCACTGCACACAGGCAAAAGTGGTGCTCTGCCATACATCCCAGGTAGTACCCACCCGGTCTATCACGGTAGCCGTACGGAACTCTTCATCATCAGTGCCACCTTCATCATTGTTCATCGTATTGCGGTGAAAGGCCGTAGCTATCAGTTGGTCATCCGTGGGGTCGGGCAACAAATCACCCGCCAGTTGCTCTATGGTAAACTGGTCAAATGGCATATCCCTGTTAAAGGCATTGATCACCCAATCCCGGTATCTCCACATCCGGCGACTCTGGTCTTTTTCATACCCTTTGGTATCCGAATAGCGGGCCAGGTCCAGCCACATCGCACCCCAGCGCTCTCCGTAACGGGGGGATGCCAGCAGGGTATCCACAATTTTCTCATAGGCGTTGGCACTGTTGTCTGCTAAAAACCGTTGCACCATTTCCGTAGTAGGCGGCAGGCCTGTCAGGTCCAGGCTTACCCGGCGCAATAAAGTGATTTTGTCTGCCTCTGCAGAAGGCTCCAGACTTTCTTGCTTTAGTTTATCCAGAATAAAATAATCAATATCATTTTTCGCCCATTGCTTTTCATCGCTGCCACCGAACAAACCGGCCCAGGAAGAAGATTTTGCGGGTACAGGTACATCCCGGGGTGGTTCATACGCCCAGTGTTTACCCCATGCTGCCCCCTGCTCTACCCACCGCGTCAGCACATCAATTTCTTCCTTGCTCAAAGGGGCATGTTTGTAAGGCATCCTTTCTTCGGGATCCTTACTGTGTAAGCGTTTTATAAATTCACTGCCGGCGGCATCCCCCGGAATAATGGCGGGCTTCCCTGATTTTGTGACGCCCAGGGCTTCTTCACGGAACAATACGCTGAATCCGCCACTTTGCTTAACGCCACCATGACAGGAAATACAATGTTTATTTAAAATGGGCTTTACATCTGCACTGTAATCTACTTTACGTCCGGATTGGCATCCGGGTAATGCCACATACAAAACAGGCACAGCTAATGCTAAAGCAATTACAATTCTGGTTGCGTTCATAACGGGTTATCGTTTTGTTCACTGATGCGTCCTGCAGGGAGGATTCATCATTGAAAACTACACAATTACCTCATTTTTTTTCCAATTAAATTATGAGCGGAGTGCCAAATCAGTCAAATCGTTAAAATAACACTAAAGGTGGTCAATATATCATTGCACACCGGCCAAAGGTATCAGAAAGGCCGGCCGGAAGTTGCCCTGATCAAGGGTTTTTGCAGAAAAGAAAAGGTTTTCAGGGTACGGAGCAACAGAGAGGTGACCTGATTTTGGCCAAAATTGGCCTGGAGAAGACGGCCTGCCGCCAACCTGGTACCGAACTGCTTTTTCCAGGCAGTTGTATAGCGGCTTTCCAGGGCGTCCCGGGAAATGCGGTGTGATAAAAAGTCCTGAATAGCCAGGAAAGCCAATTTTGAGGCATGAAAAGCCATACTCATCCCATTACCGCATAACGGGGTGATCAGTCCTGCGGCATCTCCCAATAACAACACATGATCCCATACCTGCTCTTTCTGCTGAAAACTGATCTGTGAAATGGCTAATGGCTGCTGCCATAAAAAAGTGGCTTCCGTAAAAATCTTTTTCAGATGCGGGTTCTGCATCAGGATATCGTGCTCCATCCTTTTAATATCATTACCGGACTGCTGCAGATTACCTGCGCGGGTCAGATAACATAAACACGATTTCCCCTCTTCAATATTGGAGATACCACAATAACCATCCCGGAAGTTATGCAGGGCTATCAGGGAGGAAGGCCAGGGATATTCAATGTGATACTTAATCCCCATATAGTTGTTAAGGGATTTTTTCTGTGCCAGGACAAAATCCCTTTCCGACCTGATATCTATATTGCTGCGCTTTCCCCAGGCACCACATACCACTTTTGCGGTATATTGCTCCTGCTGCGTTTGCACCCGGAAGTGGTCATTGATAAACAGTACATGGTCGGCCTTCGTTTTGGTCAGCACCGGTATACCGGCATCCATAGCAATACCTGCCAGGGCAGCATCCAGCTTATACCGGCTGATACCAAAGCCGCCCGGTGACAGTGAAGTATGTAATGTGTGCCCTTTGATATCTGTTACCTCCAGCTGCGCAATCCGGGGCAGCGCCATACCATCCAATGGCAATCCCAGCCGTTCCAGGAAGGGCTTGCTTTCCATACTGACATACTCCCCACATACCTTATGACGGGGATAGGCGTCCTTTTCTATCACCAGCACCCTGCAGGGTAGTTGATGCAACTGTATGGCCAGCGCCAGCCCTGCGAGGCCACCACCGATGATAATCACATCATAATCAGTTGCACTATTCATTTTTTCACACAAATAAGATAACGGAATGCCCACTGCCAGCTGATCATAGCGGGAGTAACCTGTGCCTGCGCTAATAACCTGGTCCAGTCGCGCTTTACAAAACCACGCTTTACGGATAAAGGAGCGTCATGCTTCACCAGATAAGACTTAGAAAAACAGCGGGTTAACAGACGGATTGCCTGATAAGCTACGGGATGCCGGTGCAGGTCATTGATGAAAAACCCGATCCGGCTGTTTTGATATAACCATTGCAGTTGTGCTACCAGCTCTTCATCCGTAAAATGGTGACAAAACAAAGAGGAGTAAACAATATCCGGCGGTATATCCCATTGCACCTCCCGGTAGTCACTGCAAATCCAGGTAGCTTTCATTGTAGCTCCATATGCCTGCCTGGCAAAGGTGATACAGGCGGGTTTCATATCCACCCCTATCAGCTGAAAGGGAATCTTTTTCTGCTGCAAAAACCGCTGGATGGCAAAGAGGTTATCTCCTCCCCCGCAACCAATTTCAGCAATGGTAACGATACCATTTACAGCGGCTTTTTCCAGCAGGTACGACAATCCCCTGCGGGTAACAGCATGCCCGCCCAACAAAGTATTCACCTTGTTCAGTTCCTGCATATTCACCACGATATCCTTAAAAGGAACATCCGGATCATCCAGCAGCTCTTTTTCATATGACCGTTGGCGTAAGCTCATACTACTTTCATTATCATACTTTCCATGGTAAGCCCGGGGCCAAAAGCGGCCCCAAAAACCGGTGCGCCCTTGTAAGATAAAAGGGTATCCCACATTTCCCGCAACACAAACAGCAAGGTGGCAGAAGACATATTACCATACTGCTTCAGTACCTGGTAAGAGGCGGCCATATCCTCCCTGGAAAGTGAAAGGCAATGCCCGAGTGCTTCCAGTATGCGGGTACCACCAGGATGTATGCACCAGAACAATATTTCTGCTTTCGACAACCCCGCCTGCTGCAATGCCCGTAGGTGCAGGGGGCCAAAATCTTCCCGGATCAGTTCAGGTACATACCCGGAAAGCGTCATATTAAACCCATGTGTGCCTAGTTCCCAGCTCATGGCCTGCCTGGCACTTCTTAACACCTCTGCATAAAAGCTATGCAATTGTAATCCCGGCAGGTTATGATGATCTCCGGTAATCAATACGGCAGCAGCACCATCTCCAAATAACAAGGGTGCCATCACCGCATCCGGTGTATAATCCTTTTGAAAATGAAGTGTGCACAGTTCTGTACAGACCAGTAACACATTGGCATCGGGATGTGCAGCTACAATAGCGGCCGCCTGCTTTAAACCATGTACGGCGGCATAACAACCCATAAAATTCACTGCACTCCGGTCGATGGCAGGATTCAGGTCCATCAGGTCCATCAGCTGCATTTCCAGGCCGGGGGCACTCAAACCGGTGCAGGTTACCGTGATCAGGTGTGTCACCGCTTCTTTGGGTAAATAACCTTCCAGGCATTTATTGGCTGCCTCCTTAGACAATACAGGCGCCGCTTGCCGGAAGAGCTGCATTCTTTGCTCAATTCCGGGAAAGGGTTCCAGGTTATCCGTTTTGGGATAGAATGTCCAGTTATCCATAGGAAGCGTATAATCAGGTATCACGGAATAACGGGTATCTATGCCGCTATGCCGGTACAGGTACCTTAATACCCGTTTTTCTTCCTCATTGATACCATAAGCCTGTTCCATGAACTGCAGGATCTGTTGCTGCTCATGTTTATGGGAAGGCACTGCTGTTGCTATAGATATGATTTTAGCCAAAATGTTTGTATATAATTACTGAAATAAATGCCATATTGGTACAGGTAGCTGCTACCCAGTTCATCCGCATGGTACGCTGAAAATCAGCGGCACTTTTATCCTGCCAGCACTGCCATGCCCATCTCAGAAACAACACGATCACCGGCAGATACCATACCTGCAAAATAATAAAATACCCGAAGTGCCCTGCATGATGAAGATAAATGGCCAGCAGTGCAAATGCTGCCAGATACAAACTGCCACAATACAGAAAAGTACCTCTTACCCCCAGCCGGTAACTGATCGTGGTAACGCCATCTTTCCGGTCCTGATCATGCTGGTAGATCTGTGTGATGGGGTAAAAAGCGCCTATCAGCAAGGTGCTGATCACCAATCCCTGCCAGGGTACAGCCTCCCCCGTTTTGCTTACATTCACATAGACCATATAAAAAACAAGTGCGCCCTGGTTCAATACCACCGTCAGGTAACCGGTCAGGGGATACTGCTTTAGCCGTACACCCCGGTAGCTGTAAAGCCGGGAAAAAATAATATAAATAACATAGCATAAGGCAAAGTTCATGCTAATGGTCAATGCCAGTACTGCTCCGGCGATATCCATAAGGCCACTTACCACATATAGCTCCCTGGTAGGCGCCATGGGGTCTTTTACGCCGCCAATACTGCCTTCGTCACGGTCCATATAGCTGTTGTACCCATTACTGGCAGGATACAGCAACAGGTGTATGAGAATAAAACTCCCCAAAGCATACCACCAGTTCACCTGGCCGGCCATGGATAATGCAAAAAGATAAACAGGTAATAACAGCCAGGAAAAAGGGAACCTTAACAGTTGTATGGTGGATGCTTTTAACAATACCGGGAATATTTAATTTGAAAAATACATGTCCACTTGCAGGCACTTATACAGTACGGCAGGCATAGGCAGATAGTGGTATCAATACGGCCCTTCTCTCATAATGGTTGCTTATTGCTTTCTGGCAGTTACTTCCAGCATAACGGTCAGCTGGTCCTCTATCGCATTATCGGTGCCTACATTAAAGTCAAGCCGTTTTATCTGAAAGGTACCTTTAAAAAGATAACCACCATTGACAGGTGTAGCTGTAAAAGGGAAAGAAATATTTTTAGTAATGCCCCTGATGGTCAAAGCGGCAGATAAATGGTAGACACCTTTTTTATCTGTAGCAGTAACACTATTGCTGCGTAAATGGATGACAGGGTATTGCTCCGCGTTAAAGTATTTTTCTTTTTTCAGGTCCTTATCCCGCATATTAATGCCGGTACTGATCGTATTCACGGCTACGGATACATCAAACAATGCTGCTTTGGGTTCTTCCGGGTTAAACCGGATCGTCCCTTTAAGCCCTTTTAAATAACCATTGACGGTGGTGGTAAATACCAGGTGATTGACAATTCTAAACTGAACGGAGGAACCTTCATCCACCGGTATATACTGTTGAGCCAGCAGCCGGCTGAATGGTGACAGTAAAATGCTTATCCATAAGATTGCTCGCAACATAACATGACGCACGTAGGGTGCCACCTAAAGGTAAGCTTTTAGCTGTTAGCTTTTAGCTATTAGCTGCTTATGTTATGTTAAAGCTATTAGCCTTTAGCTAAAATGGTCTGCAACAAACCACAGGAAGCTAAAGGCTAAGTGCTAACAGCTAATAGCTAAAAAAAGCTATCCCCTCAAATGCCATGCCTTCGGTCTTGTAAAAGCGCGGATACCCTGGTGGGAAAGTGTGGCGCCTATGCCGGAGTGTTTCCTGCCGCTCCAGGGAACGGCGGCGCTTACACGATCGCAGCAGTTCCAGTAACCAGTGCCGGCATCTATCTGCGATAACATCGCAGTAGCCCTGTCCCGGCTGGCGGAAAATACACCTGCGGTAAGCCCATACTCCGTATCCTGCATTTGTTTTAAAGCCTCTGCGTCGCTGCTTACTTTCATAATACCAATAACAGGCCCAAAACTTTCTTCCCGCATCAAACGCATATCAGGTGTTACACCTGTAATAACAGTAGGTTCAAAATAATAGCCTTCCCCCGGTACTCTTTTTCCACCGGTAAGCAAGGTAGCACCTTTGTCCAGTGCGTCCTGCACCTGTTTTTCCAGTTCTTCCAGCTGTTCCTTCCGGGTCACAGGCCCCAGGTATACGCCCGCCTCGGATGGGCTACCCATCTTCCAGGACTGCACCTCTTTCACAAACTCGGCGATATACGCATAATAAACCCCCTCCTGTACATAGATCCTTTCTACCGCACAACAGCTCTGGCCATTGTTGTAAAAAGCACCGTCTGCCGTTCCGGCGGCTACCGCTTTTACATCCGCAATATCATCTGCAATGTATATAGGGTCCTTACCTCCCAGCTCCAGCTGGCAGGGTACCATTTTAGCAGCTACCCTTTCATAGATATGTTTGCCGGTTTTATACGAGCCGGTAAAGAAATACCCATCAAATCCCAGATCCAGCAGTATTTCGCCGGTTTCCTTCCTGCCAACAGCTACCTGGAATACCCCTTCCGGCACCCCTGCCTGCTTCAGCAGCTTTTCTATATGCAGGCCCGTCAGCGTAGTATATTCAGACGGTTTGTACATTACTGCATTCCCCGCCATCAATGCCGGTACAAATACGTTAACTCCTACCAGGTAAGGATAGTTCCAGGCAGAAATATTACAGATCACACCTAAAGGCTCGTAGGTTATTTTCTCCTGCATACCGGCACCATCACTCATCATCTCTTCCGCCAGGTATTTTGCAGCATTTTCCAGCAACCACTTGATACGGGTACGGGCTCCATTTATTTCATTCACCGCCTGTTGCAGGGGCTTGCCCATTTCTGCCGTCAGGGTGGCGGCCAGCGTATTTTTTTCACTTTCCAGTAGTTCACTGAACTGCCGGAGGATGTCTACCCGCTGTGTCAGGGGTAATGCTGCCCAGGCTGGCTGCGCGGCTTTTAATACTGCCAGCTTCGCATCCAGACCTGCTTTTCCATCTTCAGCTACCGTTTGGATGACTGTCCCGGTAGCAGGATTTATGATTTCCATCGTCAATGTTTTATGTTATAATTGCTTTAAGGCTTTTAAGAAGGCGGTACCCAGGTGTTTCCGGAACGGGTTTTCCGGCTTGTTGATCCTTTCCGGATGCCATTGTACCAATCCCAGAAAAGGTGCTCCTGCAGCATGTATCCGTTCAAGGCCTTCTACTACCCCATCAGGCGATAAGGCATTTACCACCAGGCCCTTACCTATGCTATCGGCACTTTGGTGATGATTGCTGTTGATATCTCCCCCCACAGTATTTGCTAATAGGCTGCATAACCAGGAGTCAGGATCTATGGATACGGGGTGATAGCGGTCTGCCCCATCTGTCAGCTTGCCATGATTAAAGCGCCCCCAGGTGGGAATGTCCGGGATAAGGGTACCGCCGAAAAAAACATTGGCCAGTTGCAAACCCCGGCAGATACCTAATACCGGTACCTGCTGGTCCTGAGTATATTGCAATAGCGCCAGCTCAAATTCATCCCGCTTTTCGTTGATATCGTCCGGGTAGCAGTAAGGAAGATATTCCGGTTTGTTATAAAACCGCGGATGTACATCTTCTCCGCCGGTAAATACAATACCACTGCACTGCTTTACGGCATCTTTGTTACCTTCGTCCGCGCCTAATTTTATGATCTTACAGGAAGGAGCAAAAGACTGCACCCAGTTATGGTAGATCTGGTATTTGCTGCAATCTGTTACACCTATTACTAATTGTTCCGCCACGGGAATAAATTTTATTACGAAAGATACTTGCTTTACAGCGCTTTCAGGTATAACTGTTTAAAATCTTCCCTGCTTACCGGTTTCGGATTATTAGGATGTGCAAAGTCGGCAATAGCCAGATCTGATAAGGTGTCAATATGTGTTTCTTTTACGCCGATATCCCGCAGTTTTGCAGGAATATGAATGCTGGCATTCAACTCAAACAGGTATTGTACCACAGCACTGCCGGTTTCTTCCCGTAGTTCCAGTGTGCGGGCAATACGCCTGAACTTGTCTTCAAATCCTGCGATATTAAATTCCATTCCATAGGGAATGTTGACCGCATTGGCCAGTCCGTGATGGGTATCCAGCAGGGACGACAAGGGATGTGCCAGGGAATGCACTACCCCCAACCCCTTCTGAAAAGCAATTGCTCCCATCATGGAAGCCATCAGCATATTGCTCCGCGATTCCAGGTCGGGCTGCAATACCGCTTTTTGCAGGGAGTTCTTAATCAGATAGATACCTTCCAGTGCAATACCTTCACAAAGCGGATGTGGATTTTTGGCAATGAATGCCTCCATGTTATGCGTTAAAGCATCCATGCCTGTAGCTGCGGTAATAGCAGCAGGCAGGTCCATAGTAAGCAGAGGATCTGCAAATACGATCTTCACCATCAGCTTGGGAGAGAACAGTATTTTCTTCTGATGGGTGTCATCGTCTGCAATGATGGCACTGCGTCCTACCTCACTACCGGTTCCTGCGGTAGTAGGTATCGCTACAAAATGCGGTACATCATTGGTCACATATACATCCCCTCCTACCAGGTCGTCATATTTAAAAAGGTCTTCCCGGTGATTTACCCGCAGTACAATTGCCCGGGCAATATCGATGGCAGCACCGCCGCCAATGCCAATGATACAATCCCGGTTAGTATGGTCCCATACTTCTGTACCTTTATATACATCCGATTTCACCGGGTTTTTATGTGTATCTGAAAACACCTCCGCATGGATCTGCTGTTGATTGAGGTCGTTCACAATGGCTTTAAAGAAAGGCAGTCCCGCAATGGTAGGATCTGTTACCAGCAAAGGATGTTTTAAGTTATTGGCTTTCAGGTAGGCAGGCAGTTCCTTTACCACCCCAGCCCCAAAACGTATGGTAGTGGGGAAATTATACTGGTATATTTTATCTCCGAACATATGGTAGTTTTTAACGTCGTTCTAAATGATCTCAAAATATCTTTTCAGTTCCCAGTCGGTGACTGCTTTTGCGTATTGTTTCCATTCCCATTCCCGGGTAAGGGCAAAATGTTCTACAAAAGTATCACCAAATAATTCTTTGGCCACCGGAGAATTTTTCATCTGGCGGGTAGCTTCATCCAGGTTACGGGGCAGGGTGCCATAGGAATAATCCCTATAGCCGTTGCCGGTAGTGGCCGGCTGCTCCAGTTTCAGCTGATGACGGATACCATACAGACCCGATGCCAGGCAGGCAGCCATCGCCAGGTAAGGGTTGGTATCAGCACCGATCACCCTGGTTTCCAGGCGGGTGGATTTTTTACCACCGGCCAGCACCCGCAGGGCTACCGTACGGTTGTCTATCCCCCAGGTGAGGGTAGTAGGTGCCCAGGCTCCTTCTACCAGTCTTTTATAACTATTGATTACCGGGGCATACATGGGCAGGATATGTGGCAGGCAATACAGCTGTCCGGCTACATACTGCTGCATCACTTCACTCATGTACTGCGGATGTTTCGCATCATAAAATACATTTTCATTACCGGCACTATCCCACAGGCTCTGGTGTACATGCCCCCCGCAACCCGGGAGCGACTCATTCCACTTGGCCATAAAAGTAGCCATCACCCCATGCCGGTAAGCAATTTCCTTAACCGCGGTTTTAAACAGCACCGCCCTGTCGGCTGCCATCAGGATATCCGTATGTACAATAGCGGCCTCATATACGCCGGGGCCTGTTTCAGTGTGCAGCCCTTCCAGCGGCACATCAAAACGTTTTAAGAGGTCAAACAGGTCCGTCATAAAATCTCCCTTCAGGGTGGACCGTAAAATGGAATATCCGAACATGCCCGGTGTAAGTGCGGTCATGTTCTTAAAATCTTTTGCGTGAATGCTGTCCGGTGTTTCTGCAAAGTTGAACCACTCAAACTCCTGCGCAAAGCAGGGTTTATACCCCAGCTGCTCACTATCCCGCAATACTTTTTGCAATAACTGACGCGGGCATACTGCTGCGGGGGCTTCCTGCGGGTCTACAAATTCACCCAGGAAAAATGGCACGTCATTTTCCCAGGGTATTTTGCGGAAAGTGCGCAGGTCCAGTTTCACGCCTGCATCCGGGTATCCCGAATGCCAGCCGGTAAATTTTACATTGTCATAAGCGGCATCATTCATATCCCATCCAAATACCACATCACAGAAACCCATTTTACCTTCGGTGATAGACAGGAATTTGTCTACCGCAATATATTTACCTCTTAACACACCATCCAGGTCTGTCACGGCTACTTTTACTTTTCCGGAAGGATGTTGTTTAACGTAGTTAAGTATTTCCTCAGTTGTCATACAACGGTTTTAGCTTTAAAGATTTTGAATAAGCAATAGGAAAGCGCCAGGATGCCAATGTAAATGAGCCCTAATTTAAGGTTATATACAAACATAGCCAGCAGGGATACCGTAGCGATCACCAGTACTACAATTGGAAATAACGGATAAAAAGGTACCCGGAAAGGGCGGTTCATATCCGGTTGTTTACGCCGTAATATGATCAGGGATATCATAGATATTACATACAGGGTCAATGCGCCGAAAACAGATAACGTAATAATTTCGGAAGTGCGGCCGGAAAGCAACGCCAATACTCCGATGACCATATTACCGATCAGGGCGTTGGCAGGGGTCTGAAACCGGGGAGAGATCTTTCCGAAGATGCCGGGCAGGTTCTTTACCTTACCCATTTCATAGGTAGAACGGCCTGCCGCCAGGATCAACCCGTGGAAAGAAGCTACCAGCCCAAATAATCCTACTGTGATCAGCAGGTGATACATCACATGGTTATCCCCTGTGATCCTGGCCAATGCCAAAGGCAAGGGCGAATCAGAGGTTTCTCCGCTTACTCCATTTTTATATACGATGGCTTCCCATCCTCCCACGCCTACCGAAAAGGTAAACACCAGCACACAGAGGATCACAAGGGTAAAAATAGCGGAGCCAAAACCTTTGAGGATATCGCGCTGGGGATTTTTCGTTTCTTCGGCCACGTTGGCCACCCCTTCAATACCCAGGAAAAACCAGATGGCAAACGGAATGGCGGCAAACATCCCCTGCCAGCCATTAGGCAGAGCATTCTGGGTCAGGTTGGGTGCATGAAAATGCGGGGCCGTAATCCCTGCAAATAAAAGCAGTTCGCCCACTGCCAGCACGGTTACAATGATCTCGAAGGAAGCTGCCAGCTTCACCCCTAATACATTCAGTAACGTAAAAATAAAATAGGCCACCATAGCACTGGCCAGGATAGGGATGTCGGGATAAAATGCGTTGAAATAAGCCCCGATAGCAAAGGCAATGGCCGGAGGAGCAAAAATAAATTCCACTGTTTGTGCTATCCCGGAAATAAATGCCAGCTCTTTGCCCAGGGCCTTGCCGGCATAATCAAATACCCCTCCTGCTTTGGGAATGGCGCAAGCCAGCTCTGCATAACTGAAAGAAAACATCACATACATCACCATGATCACGATAGTAGCTACGGCCATGCCTAGTGTACCACCTTTTTCCAATCCGAGATTCCATCCAAAATACATTCCTGAAATAACATATCCCACCCCCAACGCCCACAATGCAAATGGCGTAAGTGTCTTTTTTAGACCGTTATTGTCCATAGGTAAAACTATAAATGAAGAAACATAAAAATCAGACGTGCTGGTTGATCAGTAATATAAGAAAATAAATCAGATATTTTCTCCGCATGGTATACATGACGATAGCATCATTTGAATTACATCGGATCAAAAATAAGGGACGGGGCTGCAATAAACACATAGCATTTTCACATAGGTACATACGGGAGTGATTACCTCCTCCATAAGCTTTACAAAAAAAAGACAATTGCGCTACAGCCAGCCTTTCTTTTTATACAGGCTCACCCCTGTAGCCAGCGCAGCTTCAATCTGCTGATAGATAGCTTCATCTGCCTTTTTGATATGAAAGCAGGATTTACCCTTGAGCAGCTTTAGCAAACTTTCCGGTAGTTGTGGTTTCATAGCGGGATCTGTATATACGGGCATATAATAAAATCCTACATAGCCTTTCTGCACCATTGCGGAAGCAAAAAAAATGCCCTCCCTTTTTTTACCGTCTATGATGATCTCCCGGGTACTGCCTATATGATATTGGCCGCCACTGTCACCGGTAACCACCAACCCATCTTTGGCAAAACCACCCAGGAGCTGTTTCAGGCGGTCAAATATGGGGAGGAGCACGTCCTGTCCGGCCGACTTATCACTGTACTTGATGTCGGCCTTCTTTGCTGTTTTTTTTACAACGGCTTTTGCCATAACAAAAACATTTACAGGTTAAAACATACTAAGAATCTTCTTTTTCAGCCATACGGCCGGCATGTCTCTGCGCCGGGGTAGCCACCTGCACCCAGGAATTATCATACGGTTTGAAACACCCGGCCTGCAACAAGGTATCCTTATCTATTTTGCCATCCATATATTTTGCCAGTGTACGAAAAGCTTTTTTATTTTCCTGTTTAAAGATCAGTAACGAGGCATTAGAGCCAGCTTTCACGGCAATAGGTACCCCACCACCCAGCTCTGCCCAATGCCCTCCCAGGATAAGGTTTTTAACCGGTGTCTGGTAATGCGCTACTTTATGCTGCATATTGGCTTTGCCCGGCTTGGCGCCCATCATGGTACCATCCCGGTTGCCGGTATAACGCCAATGGGTAACCGGTGTAGCTACATCATAAAAAAGGATGTGCGACCGTAATCCCGGTGCTACCTTTTCTTCTACCCTGCGGATCATGATCTCCGCAATCTCATTTTTAAGTGTCTTGTATTTTTCTCCCCGGATATAATTTCCCTGCTCATCTTTTTCTGTATGCCAGTTATCTTTATAATCCATAAAAGCAGGCATAAACAAGGTAAGGGTGCCATGCCCTTCCGGTGCCAGCGACTTATCCCTCACCGAAGGGGCCAGTATACTGATTTCACTGCGCAACGGATCTCCGGTACTGACAGCCCCATGATGTACATTTTCTCCGGCCAGATGTACCAGCTCCTCATTAAATCCCAATGCTTCCGCCGGACAGTCCAGCGCTACCGAAATGGTAACGGAGGAGCTATACAGCTCAGCATGTTTTAATTTCTTTTTCAGCTTTGCCGGTACAGCATATTCCGGCAGCATTTTCTCATAGAGCGTTTCTACATCACAGGCCGCGATCACATACTTGCTGTTCACATTATGGATCGTACCGTGCCGTTCAAAGGCTACCCCTGTACAGGTGTTGCGCTCCATCAGAATTTCTGTGACATTACATTTGAAATAAACAGCATTATCATAGTACTCCACCACGTGCTGCAACCATTCGGGGATCACCTGCCCCCCTCCTTTTGGCGGACTCTGAAAATCGCCATAATAGGCCCAGCCAATGGGTACCAGACAGGATAACAATTCTGTTTCTGCTTCAAATATTTTATGCAGTCCTTCGTCTTTAAAAAAACTATTAAGCCCTTTGTGCAATCCTTTTTCACCGGTATATGTAATATAGGGAATAAAAGGGAGGGCAAATTCGAGTAGCCGGAACTTGTTCTTCAACCGTTCCAGGAAGGTCATCGTTTCTTCCGAGCGGAATACGCTGCTGAAGTTATCAAATGATCTCCCCAATCTTTTGGCCGACCTGAAAAATCTTTCCAGCCCCTTTTTCTCATGAGGGAATGCAGCGATCAGCTCCGCCTTCCATTCATCCGGATTATTGGTAAGCAGGTACTCAAAATCCTTCCCTTTATATAGCCGGATTCGTTTTTGAGGCACGGCCTGCGGATGGTCCGTACCCAGGATATCAAATAATTTACCTACCAGTCCTTTGGGTGCACATTGATTAAGCCAGTGGATAGCCGTGTCAAAACGGAAATGCTTCCTTCTGAAACCAGCCAGATAACCGCCCACATGAGGCTCTTTTTCCAGTACACAAACAGAAAATCCTGCTTTACTTAGTAAAGCTGCTGCCGTTAATCCTCCCACGCCGGCACCTATAATGGTAACATCATAATACGGTTTTAAGTCCAGTTTTTTCATATAGCACGCTAATCGCATTAATCAATTTACAGAAGAATATTTGGAATCGGGGGCCTGCTAACGCCTTTTTAAGTGGGGGAAGGGTATCACACCAACTGCCTGGCACGGGCAGCTACATAGTCATAAAAGTGCTGGAAAGTAATAATATGCTGAAAGTCTTCCGGTTTTACCTTAAAACCGAAATGCGCTTCCACCGCTACCACCAGGTCGATATAATCGAGGCTATCCAGCTCCAGTGTAGCCTTCATATCTGCATCAGGGGTCAGCTCCGCCGGGTTTGCCTCAAATTCGGCAACCAGGAAGTCATTCGTTGTTTGTATAATTGCAGCAACATCCATCATGTGTGACGAGATATAGGTTGAATTTTACCCGTTAAGGGGTGAAGTTAAGAAGATATTGTTACTTATCCGGTAACCGGCAGTTTTTAAGCAGGTCCGCGTTTTGAATAAATTTCTAAAAAGTTATTAAAAATTTAATAATCAAATAGATATACATCAATATTAGTAATCTTTTATCAATTCTTAAATAAAATAGTACCGGTATCCACACATGATCTTAACTTTGTATTGCCAAATTCAGGACTTTGATGAATATTAACTACAATGCCCGCAGGGAGGTGATGAAGCATATAGAAAAATATATGCTTGAAAAAATGCATGTTTATTTGAAACCAATTGAAACCAATTGGCAACCAGCTGATCTGTTACCAGATGCCAGCCATGATAACTTTTTTGAAGCAGTAAGAGAATTACAGGGGAATGCGCGGGAACTGCCTTATGATCTTTATGCCGTACTGATCGGCGACACCATAACAGAAGAAGCCTTACCTACCTATGAATCCTGGTTGGCGATGGTAGAAGGTGTTTCTAAAGATGAAGAAGGGGGATGGATGAAATGGATCCGCTTCTGGACCGCTGAAGAAAACCGTCACGGGGATGCATTAAATACCTATTTATATTTATCCGGCCGCGTTAATATGCGGGCTATGCAAACTTCTACCCAATACCTGATCGCAGATGGATTTGACATCGGTACCGACCGGGACCCTTACCGTAACTTTATTTATACCAGCTTCCAGGAGCTGGCCACCAATATATCCCATCGCCGGGTAGCCTCCATGGCCAAAAAAAGCGGGGATTTACTGCTTTCCAGGATGTGCGCTACCATTGCATCGGATGAAGCCCGTCATGCCAAGGCATACAAGGACTTCGTTTCCCACATCTTTGAAGTGGATCCTAACGAAGCTATGATCGCTTTTGAAGATATGATGAAAAAGAAGATCGTAATGCCTGCCCACTTCCTCCGGGAAACAGGGGAAGCCAAAGGCTCCACTTTTGACCATTTCTCCAATGCGGCACAGCGTTTAGGTGTGTATACGGCTATCGACTATGTAGATATCTTAAAAACCCTGCTCAAAGACTGGCAACTGGAAACAATGGGCAACCTGGACGAAACAGGCGAAAAGGCCCGGGACTATCTGATGAGGCTGCCTGATCGCCTCACCAGAATAGCTTCCAGGATGCCGGTGCCTTCCCTGGAATATAAATTCAGCTGGATATTGTGATAACTGATCAACCGTTTTTATAATAAATGGGCTGGCCTGACAGGCTGGCCCTTTTTTTATGCCCCAAACACCTCCCTCCTTGTAACCGTTAACCCTCTCCCAGTGGGCAACTTGCATTCAAACATACCATTAACCCCTTGCTGGCACTACCTTTCCTTATAGATAAAGCCTATATAAAGCCTATATGAAGCCTATATAAACCCCAGATAAGACCTACTTAAAAAGATAGGCTTTATCCTGGCTTTATCTGGCCTTTAAGAAGGTAGTATTCTGGGTTTATGATACTGTCACCCCAAAAGCAACAAAGGCGTTACCTACTGGTAACCAGCAGGTAACGCCTTTGTATATGTGGCGGGAACGGCTACAGGACCGTTACACAACCGGTAAAAAAGTAATCGCTGTCTTCCAGCAGCCTCACAATCGAGGTTACATTGGTTTTCACGCCGGTATTGTGCTGGGCGCAGGGGGTGATATAGGCATTCAGGTAGCGGTCGGGGTCATTGTATAAGCCGGTATTGTTTAAGATTCCCGGTACCAGTTCTCCATTCCGGCTGTAGCGCACCAACATGGCATACCCCACGCTGGCGGAGTTATACAACAGGGTCCCAAACCCACTTAACTGGTTGGGCACTACTTTATGGAAAGTGAAAGCAGGCGTCTGGCTAATGGTATCCATTGCCAGATCGTATTGGTACAGCACAATATCTACCGGTTCGGTAATCCTGGGCAGGTTAATCACCACGGCCAGGCGGCAGCTATCGGGATGGATAGTGCTGGTGGCACCACCCGCTTCGATCAGCTGTGATTTTCCTGTTCCTGTGGCCGAAGCATCCAGGTCCAGGTATATATATTCTGCAGCAGGTTTTGCAAAGTTGAGTGTGGTATCGATGATAGTAGTGCCATCAAGGCCCTTTACCGCAATATGCTGAGCAGCGGCACTCCGGATGATTGTTTTATCAATCCGCCTGCCGGTGCTTACACTATCAGCAATTTTTACCCCATCCAGCCAGGCCGAATATTGCATATTGGCTTTGGCCGAGTTAAAGGTGATCCCTAAAATGGTAACATCCGGAGCCGCCACAAGCGTTCCTTCCTTATTACAGGCCAACAGGCCCGCAAGTATGATGCACCCTACAGACAGCCATCCTGTCCATGTAAATCTGTGTAAAGCAATACGCCTCATGGTAACGTTCGTTTTTGGTTTTATAAACAGGCAACCGGTATGATACCGGCTGCCTGTTATAAGATCATTGCACCTTTTTCATATAAATCAGATAGTAACAAATAAGCAGGTACGCTTACAAGGCAAATTTGGTCCAGCCGGCAGCAGTTGGCAAGGTTGGATCAAATGCACCTCTGTACGTAACGATGTCAAATCCGGTAGTGAATGGTACTACGGTAAAGTCTGCACCTTGTCTGGCCGGCGACAGTGCCGCAGGAATACCGGTTCTTACCGGACGGGCATCGAAGGTGAAAGAAGTAGTAAGGCCAGTAGCCGGATCTACATCCCAGTTACCAAATGGCGCTCTCAAACGCATGCTGTCATTAGCAGTAGCACCAGTGATGTACTGGTTGTTGTTGGCATTCAGCACTGTGTTGGAGATCGCACCAAAAGAATGCACCAGGTTTTTCTGGAAATTGGTATTTACTGCACCGGTTTCGAAAACAACACCTGCCAGACTGGAAGTACCATATCCCATTACGATGCTGTTACGCATTTGTAAAGTAGAATTCCTTCTCCAACGGTTGCCATGCAGGCTGCCGGTTACTGCAGCGGTGCTGCCACCGATAATCGTCATGTTGGAAATAACCGGACGGGTAAAAGGAATATCGGAAGATGGCGGGTTATCATTATCTGATTCGATCCCATTTGCATCTGCATTAAATACATTAGCATTTGTTTTCAGAATAGATAATGCATACTGGATCTTTCCGGTGTACCCGAAATCAAAATCAAAGCAGTCATCATTAGGAGAATGTGCAATGAGATAGCTGGCATTTACGGTACCGCCAAAAAATTCAAAAGCATCATCCGCACCTGCATAAACATAGATGTGATGAACAGAAGTACGGCTGCCTACCCCACCCAGAGTAAGACCATTCAATTCATTGTTAGGGGAAATGGAAGCGCCTGCAAACAGGATCTTTATATATTCCAGGCGGCCGGAAGAATCGGCAGGTGTATTACCACCATAATTTACATTGTCAATCCCAACAGGCAATGAAGGCAGATCAACGCCTTCAATAGCGGGATTCACTTTGTTAACGGTACTTTTGCCCAGGACAACAATACCACCCCAATCGCCTGAAGCCTTGCTCAGTTCGTTGGAGGTAAATACAATAGGGCTGATAGAATCTCCTTTTGCATCGATCATACCACCACGGCAGACGATCAGTGCAGAAGCCGCCTGAGGCGTACCTTTTTTCACTCCTTTAATAGTAGCGCCCTTACCAATTACAATTTTGGCCAGGCTGTCTATATAACATTTTCCGTCAAGAATATAGGTGCCCCCTGCATTCAATTGAAGGATATCACCTGCATTTACTACATTAGGCAATGTACCACCATTGGGTAATATAATGGTGGCAGCATCCAGTGGACGCTCAGCAACAGGCTGTGTGTCTTTTTTACAAGCTCCTAAAGCTATTACAGCTAAAGCAACGGCATAAACAACTTTTGTTTTCATGGTTAAACTTTTGGATGTGAAGTGAAGTGAAATGGTTTATTCTATGGTGCAATGAAATACTTAAAAGTGCCAGGTTACATTCACGCTCACATTAGTACCCCTCCGGCTTTTATACCTGGTAAAATCCAGCGCGGAATTATACCTTGTCCCCTTCGGATCATCATTTACATTATCCCTGGCATCAGCAGAATTGCCGGGAATTCCCCCCTGCTCATTCAGTGTTACGTTATCATAAATAATGAAGGCTTGCTGTAGCAGGTCGCTGATATTTAACCTTACTTCCAGGTGATCTTTCAGCAAGCGGGCGTTCAATTGCAGGTCCAGTACATCCCTGGCATTTTCATACTGGTCCATATAGGGTAATAATCCACCGGCTACAATACGTGGTCCATACCGGTTATAGCTCACCTGAACGCCTATTGGTTTTCCATTATATCCCAGCCCTGCATTATACACATAAGGAGAAAGTCCCTGTAAAGGCCGGTCCCTGGAATCCGGTGGCAACTCCTTCCAGGCTCCACCGCTTACTCCATTCGCTGCATTCAGCATCTCCTGAGTATTGTAGCGTACATTTGCTTTCATCCAGGAAGCATTTCCACTGATCACGAAATGTTTCCATAACTCCGATCCCGGACGAAGAAATCCCAGTGTTTTTCTGAAATCCACTTCCACACCTACACTGGTAGAATTGCGCAGGTTGAAATAATAGAACACCTGTGCGCCGCCTGGTACGCCACCAACCACCAGCTCTACCGGTGATTCAAATTTTTTGTAAAACACGGAGGCTGAGAGTACCTCGCCGGAAGCAGGATAAAACTCATAGCGGAGGTCAGCATTTTTGATCCGCGCATCTTTGAGACCATAGGCGCCCTTATACTCCGCACGTTCCTTAAACTCATAGTAAATAAACGGGCTTCTTTCCCTGAAGTCGGGGCGGGAAAGTGTTTCCGCATAAGCCGCACGTATATTCATCCTGGATGTAATACTATATACCAGGTTTACCGAAGGCAAAAAATCTTGCTTGTTATATAATACCAGGGAATCCACCGGCGCTCCCGTAGCAGGATTATAACTAACCGTACTCACTTCCGACCGGTTATGTTCCATGCGTGCTCCTCCGATCAAACGGATACGGCGAAGCAGTTGCAGGTCCAGCATCAGGTAGCCTGCATGCAGCTGTTGCAGGCCGTTATAGGCATCCCCTACACCACCTCCACTCACCGCATGGGTACCGGCCGGATAATAATACAACCCGCCGGGTTTGAGGTATTGGGGCGACAGCAGCTCATAGTCCGGCAATAAGGTGATCAGCTTGCGGAAGGTCTCATCACCATTGGAAGCAGGATCTCCTACTGCGATCAAACCATTGCTCACAAAATCTGCTTCCCGGTAAGTGCCGGCGTATCCTGCTTTTATTTTCTGTTGTGTACCTCCCAGCTGAAATGGAATATGGAGGCTGCCTCCCCAGTTATACCTGGTTTCCTTTAGTCTGGAATTAAACAGGGACAATCCTCTTCCCAGGAAACCTGTTTTATCTGATACGAGGTGGCTGTAAAAACCTTCCGGATCTCCCGGAAATTTAAAGCCCAGGGAGTTCCTGGAATCCGGCTGATCACGCAGCACGCTGACCCAGTCTGCATTCCATTCCAGTTTAATCCCTTTGCGGCCCAGCCCATGGGTACCTTCCAGCCGGCGCTGCCAAATATCATTGATCAGTGTAACATTAGAATAGGTATGCACATTTTCCGGGCCGAATCCTTTGGCAATACCGGTATAATCATTTGTTTCATTGGTAAAAAGCCGGTTGTATACATTCTTAAACGCGATCTTATGCGCCTTTTGCTGATAGGCGATATTCAGGATCCCACCCAGGGCACTACTGAAATGATAAGATGCACCGGCAAAGTCATTCTGATCTCCTGTGTATGTTCTCCGTTCTTCGTCTTCCACATTTTCTTCATGCCGGTACATAACGCCTAACGTGATGCCTATACGCCCGCCGTTTTTAAAAGCGATCCTGCGTCCGCCATTGAACTGGTAGTTTTGTACCGGATGGTAGGCATACCTGCGCAGCCCCCAGTTATTGGGAATACGGCGGTTCATCTCTCCCATCTGAGCCGTATTATTTTCCCGGAGATATTTATTGTAGGCAAATCGGTCCCAGTCTTTCAGCCACCATCCCCGCTTACCATCATCAAAGCCGAGGTAATCATTTTTGCCCCGGGGCGTACTGTACATATTACGGCCAATGCTGTTGGTATTATATCCGCTGCCGATAGTGACACTCCCATAGTTTTCATCAGGAATATCTTTTGTGGTAACCTGTACCAGCCCACCTGCAAATTCTGCGGGCATATCCGGTGTGGCAGTTTTATTGACTACGATATTATCAATGAGTGCACTGGGAATAATATCAAAGGAAAAATTACGCCGGTTAGGTTCTGTACTGGGTAATGCAGCACCATTGAGCATAACATTGTTATAACGGTCGCTGAGGCCACGTACGGTTACAAACTTGTTGTCCTGAATGGTAAGCCCGCTCACTCTTTTCAGTACCTGTGCCGCATTATTATCCGGCGTTACTTTGATCTGTTCGGCACTGATGCCATCACTCATGGCCGCATTATTCTTTTGTTTTAAATACAATGCCGTTACCGATTCCTTTTTTGCGGCCGCCACTACCTCCACCCCTTTCAGCGTACCTTTCTGCACAGGCAATGCCATGTTGAGCACAACCACTTCCCCACCCTTTACTTTCACATCGGTGATCTTTTTGGTGGTATAACCGATGGAGCTGATCAGCAGCTGGTGATTACCTTCCGGCAGTTCCAGGTCATATTCCCCGGTGACATTCGTAGTGGTTCCTTTAAGACCAGCCTTAATGGTAGCCCCCGGTACAGGATCGCTGGTACGGGCATCCAGCACCTGCCCGCTGATACGGCCATTTACCCGGCGCGGTATGGTTCCCTGCTGTACAGAGATGTTCTTATTGGCTATCGCAAACTGCCAGCCATAATGCCGCTGTAAGTATTGCAATACCTGTCCTAACGGTGCATTTTTAAAATCAATGGATGAAACATAATATGTTTTCAGCGTACTGTTATCAAAAGAAAAAGTATAGGTAGTCTGGGACTGTAATGCCTGCAATAAAGCCGCCGCATCGGTTTTTGCACTTGCATAGGTTACTTTGTCTGTTACAGATGAAAATGCAGCTTGTGTATAGCCTATACGGTATTGCAGCAGCAGTATTACCAGCAGCCACCATTGCTTTCCATTCGTTATAATGCCTACACTTTTTTGCATAAAAATCCTATCCATAATTATTAACTGATTATAGTGAGTAGATGAAGTAAATAAGTAAAGGTGGTTACGGTGTTATCAGCAGGTTGCTACCATTTAATGAACAATGATATCCATGAACAAATAATAGATTCTGTATGATTTGCAGGCCTGTTTCATGGCGGAATATGGCCGTTACTTTTTTCTCCGGCAGCTGGTTTTTATTGCCTGCATAGCCTACGGTCCATCCATATCTTCTGGCTACCCGCAGGATGGCCTGTTCCAATGGGATATCATTAAACACCAGGTATCCTTTGGTCCATACTGAATTGTCTTTTACTGCCAGCTGCATTAATTCCATCTTCCGGGTTCCACGATAGCAAGCCAGCATATGCCCGGGTTCCAGCACCTGCGATTGCTGCTGTTGCAGGCTATCCGTATTGCTCACCATCACTTTTCCACTGGTGAGTGATACCCGGATAGCAGGTTCTGCGGCATAGGCTTCTATATTAAAAGTGGTACCCAGTACTCTGGTGGTGATATTACCTGTATATACTGTAAAAGGATGTTGCTCATCCGGTGCTACTTCAAAATAAGCCTCCCCTTCCAGTTGTACCTTACGGCTGATGGTACCGTAGGGGATGTTATAAGACAAGGTGCTGTAGGGCGTTAACCAGATCGCTGTACCATCCGGCATTACCAGCTTGCGGGTATTTCCTGTTTCGTTTTTTATAGTTTGCCAGGTAGCCGCAAGCTGCTGTGTTGCTTTGCCCACCGGCTGTTTTTTAAGGTACCACCATCCAGCTCCTATCGCTATCATCACGGCTATACTGGCAGCTGCGGCCATAGCTTTTAAAATACGGCCACGCATGGGGGTTACCCGCTTTTGCCGGGGTACTACCAGTTTGCTTTTCATCTCCTCCAGGATACGGTGGCTATCCGCATCTCCTAATGTTGCGGAAGCCGGTTCCTGCCAGGCATCCTCCAGCAAACGGTCCATAACGCTCCACTCTTCCTCCGCTGTGGCCAGCCAGTTTTCCACTGCTACTACTTCCTCCCTGGTACATTCCCCGTTAAAAAAACGCATGAGTAATTCGTATTCCATATTGTTAGCACGAACAACTACTTTCCTTCCTCTATCCTTTTTTTACAATTAATGTTCCCTTAACATTGGCATTACCGGGCTACCTGTACCATTGCATTTTTTGCCTGTCCGGCAGCAGAAGCATATACTACCCGGACAGGTATTTCCGGCAGTTGACGTAATGGTGTTCCCTCCGGAATATCCATACCATAAATCATTTCCAGCGCCTTCCTGATCAGCGGGTCTTTACTGCTCCCTATAGCATACAATGGCAGCGCCGCCAATTCATTTACCGGATATGCCGGTACCAGGCCATGATGATAGGCCCCCTGGTTATTCTTATTAAAGAGTTTGTATACAATAGGATGGATCTCCCAGGGAATCTGCCGGGGGACACGTCCGTCGCGGATCACAAAACTGGCTTCATCTTTACCGGTAGTCGTAGCGCCTATCTGCACTACGGTGATATAAGGCCGGAGGTTATTGATCAGCATTTCAGCGGCAGAAGCAGTACCCCCGGTGGTGAGGATAAAAATGCGCTGCAGGGGCAGCAATCTTTTTTTGAGCAGTGCATAATCATTACCAGCTGTACTGTTGGCTGTTTGCAATACTTCCTTCAAAGTACGTTCCCGGCGCCCCAGTTTTTTATTCCCTTCATATATGGCATACACATCATTTTCTTTGAGCTGCGTGGCGATCATAACTGCCATCATTGCGCTGCGCGGTACACTGCCACCGGGGTTATAACGCAGGTCCAGGATCAGCTCCGTTACCTGCGCACGGCGTAGCTTGTCAAACACCGCCAGCATATCGTCATCATGCATTTCACTAAACTGGTTGTAAAAAAGATACCCCGTAGCAATCCCTCCTGCGGTAAAAGTACTGGTAAGCTGGAAAGGGTTTTCTCCGAAAAGGATATGAGATAATGTTACCTCATTCCCCGGCTGTACGGTATTGTCAACGATGGCCGCCATGGTAACACGCACATTTCCCGAAGTATGCAGCACCGTGTTGGCCTGTTCCATATTCTGCGCAGTAACCCGTGTTCCGTTTACCGCAGTGAAATACATTCCCCGTGTCCAGCCCGCTTCACCGGCTGCACTAAACCTGCTTACAAAAGTAACCACCCCAACATACCCGTCATATCCTGCCACCTGTACCCATGCATAATGAAAACCGTAGTTGGTATAACTATTTCCGTCAGGTATAACATCCTGCTGGTTGGTAATCCATGAAAAGCGGTCGTTCGTGCTCAGTAAACTTTTAAAAAACAATGGTGTAGCCTGCTTAAAATCCGGTGCTGCCGGGATCTCCTCACTCCAATAATAAAAAGCACGCATGCTATCCAGCAACCACTGATTAATGCGGCCCAGCGAATCAGCAGGCGCGGGCTCCGGCAGGGCCTCCTTTCTGGAGCATCCGGTACTACCTATCAATAATGTGAACATAACAGCCAGGAAGCTGTATTGCAGGAGGGCGGGCGGGTGTTTCACAAAAATGAATATTTCCCTAAAGGTTTGTATTACGGCAAATAACAACAAACGCAACAGGTAAATTAATTGTTAATTATTACAGATATGATGCAGGCAAGCGGTTAATTATGAATCTTTGTCAGGAAGAAAACCTCCTGCGTCTAAATTTGAATAAAATTTATGCTCCTCACCCAAAGCTTGCATGCCCGGTTTGAAACAATCTTCTTTTCCACCAAGGACAGGCTTTTCTCTTATATCCGCAAGTTTACCCCCGACCAGGCACAGGCAGAAGATATTTTACAGCAGGCTTACCTGAAGTTATGGGAAAATCTTCCACAGGTACAATCTGATGAAGCCGTACTGCCTTTATTATGTACTTATGCCAAACATCTGCTGATAGATGCCATCCGGAAAGCAGCGCGGCAAAAGAAATACCAGGCAGCTATGCAACAGGCAGCGCCGGTACGCTGCCATGCTGATGAACAACTATATGTAAAAGAATACCAGGCCCTGCTACGGCAGGCAGTAGCAAAACTACCGCCCCAAAACCGGCTGGTATATACCCTTAAAAGAGAACAGGGACTGAGCCTGTCACAAATAGCCGTACACCTGCAGATAAGCACCAGTACAGTAGAAGGACATATGAACAAAGCGCTTAAATTCCTGAAAAAGGAACTGAAAGGGAGTATTACTTTTACACTCTATCTTTCTATCCTGGAACAATTATCCTGATCCTCACTAAAATACATCCCGCTAAATACTATCTTTGGTGCCACAAGTACCAATCTCTATCCAATGACCTTTAAGCTGAATGCATTTTCGCTGGCGCTTCTTTTAGCCGGGCTGGCAACTATCTATATGTCTGCTCTGATATTAAAGCGATTGGGCTGGACAGTAAGGTGGTTTGGTATCCTGATGTTAGCATTAGCCGTATGGGTACTTGGCTACGGAGCAGAGCTGGCCAGCACCACCCTGGAGCAAATGCTTTTCCTCATTAAAGTGGAATATATCGGTATTGCGCTGATTCCGGTCATATGGATGATCTTCATCATAAAGTTTACCGGAAAGGAAAAATGGCTGCATAATAAATTACTCTACCTTCTTTTTACCCCTCCGTTATTTACGATCATCCTGGTGTGGACCAATAAGTGGCACCACTTCCATTATACTGCTACCAAAGTAGATAATAGCGGACCTTTTCCACTACTGGATATTACGCCGGGGCCCTGGTATTACATTTTCACCGGTTACTTTTATATGATGCTGGCGTGGGGCATATACCTGATGCTTATCCGCTTCCGAAAAGCAGATCCCATTTACCAAAAACAGTACAAAACCATTTTACTGAGCGCGTTGGTACCCTGGGGTATTAACGTCATGTACCTGATGGATATAAGACCATTGGGGCATGTTGACCTTACCCCTTACGCATTTATCATTACCGGATTTATCATCAGTATAGGACTACTGCACTTCAAGTTGTTTGATATTATCCCGATAGCACGCGAAAAAGTAATTGAAGTAATGGAGGAAGGGGTGCTGGTACTGGATGCCTTTAAGCGTATCATTTACATGAATGCAGAAATGGAGCATATCAGTGCCAGGCAATCGGCCGTGATCATTGGTGAAAAGATACAGGCCCTGTTTCCCGGCCACCATCCCCTGCAGGAACTGGTAGCACAGCATGTAAACGGAGCTGTGGAAATTACCATTCCCGATGAACCGGAAAACCGCTATTATGAAGTAAAGATCTCTCCCTTTTTTGAAAAGAGCGTCATCTATACCGGAGCCATATTATTGTTCCAGGATATTACCGATCAGAAAACCGCCGGATTAAAACTAAAGCAACAGGCCGAAGAGCTGCTGGCACTCAACCAGGTAAAAGACAAAATCTTTTCTGTTATCTCGCATGATATGCGTACCCCGCTGGGTAACCTGTGGGAAATACTGCGGTTGATGGATGAGGAGATACTTACTGAAGAAGAATTTAAATCCTTTATTCCCCTGCTGCATACCAATATCGGTTACACTTATGACCTGCTGGAAAATTTGCTGCATTGGTCAAAGAGCCAGCTGAAAGGAGATATTATGCGGCAAACAGTTTTTGACCTGCATACCGTAGCAGAAAAGAACAATCTCTTTTTTGAAACCAAAGCACATAAGAAAGGGATTCAGCTGCTCAATGAGATCCCGGAACAAACAAAGGTATTTGCAGATGCTGAGATGATCCACTCCTCCATCCGCAACCTGGTTACCAATGCCATTAAATTCTGTAACAATGGGGATACCATCATTTTATCCGCCACCACGGCCCCGGATTTTACCACGGTTTGTATTCAGGATACCGGCGTTGGTATTCCCCCGGAGAACCTGGATAAATTGATGAACCAGGCCTCTTTTACCACAAGAGGTACAGAAAATGAGCAAGGCACAGGATTAGGCTTTATCCTCTGTAAAGACTTTATTGAAAAAAATGGCGGTAGGATATGGATAGAAAGTGAGGTAGGACAAGGCAGCCGTTTTTATTTTACTTTAAGAACCGCCCCTACCACTATTTATCTGCCCGGAGGGATTGCTAACCACCCGGATAACAACTAAGGGAATCAGTAAGGTTTATACATCCATAACTTTCCTTCTACATCATCCTGGACAAATCCCTGATTATGTATCGCTGCCTGCAGATTGGTTTTGTTCAGCAATGATTCACTTCTGGGATACAGCCAGCGGAAAGGCATTTTATCCCTTACCTGTCCCTTACCTATCTTTATAAACGGAACGCCGGTACGATGGTAATTAAAAAAGGGTTCCCAACCCGACTGATAAAAGCAGGCAATATATTTCTGCATGTTTATCTGCTGAATGCCTGTCGCTTTTTTGTATTGCACCTTTTCCTGCTGCAGGTAATTATCTGCTGAGGGCAGTAACGCATAATATTCAAAATTAGCGCGGACACCTTTAGCATAATACTCCGCCGCGTCCCCGTTAATCCATTCTCTTTCCACTGCTTCTGCCAGCAGGAACATCAATTCCCAGTACCCCAGCATCACATAGGGCTCAATGACCGGCTGGCTGTAATAACGTGCATTTATTTTAGACACATTCCCGGCCGCCACACTGTCTTTTACTTCTGTAAGCGGCATACTGGCCTCTGCACCGCCATAGGCATTAAAATCACCTGGCTGGAGCCCGGCCTGGGCAGCATTAGTGGTAATGTCTGCATACAGAAATAAACGGGGATCCTGCCACTCCTTTAACTGGTTGACAAAGCTGGCACTCATACGGTAGGAGCCTGAAATAAGGCCACTGTTATTATAAAAAGAGCTGCGGTTGCCTATTTCATCGAGATACCGGAATGCTGCATTGTCCTCAATATTCCGCATCAACGGATATTTGACAGGATCATTCACTATATTAGCAAACCGTTGCTTTATCTGTAATGCAGGGTCATTTTCCCTGACCGACAATTGCATCAGTACACGCAGTGCAAAGGTATTGACCAGCCTCCGCCATTTATCCAGATTTCCCCCATAGGTAATATCCCCCTCCACAGCAGTGCCCGATTTGCTCCGCATTAATTCATTTGCTTCTTCCAGCTCCTGCAATATACCTAATACGATATCCTTCTGCCGGTCGTATACCGGCATTAAACGTCCCGGGCCGGCACTACCGTCTTCTCCTTTCAGCGCTTCCCGGTATGGTACATCTCCAAACATCCGGGTAATCCTGAAAAAATAATACGCGCGGAAAAACTTCACGATACCCAGGTATTGTTCTTTATGTTCGTACAGGGCTTCCTGTTGCAGTTTATTTACCAACCGCAAAACCCCATAATCATTATAACTACCAACGTCCCATGCCAGGTTTTCATAGTTTTCCGGCAAATCTGTTCTCACCAGGTAACGCATGGCCACATCTGCCATTCCGCCACTATTGGAAAAAGCATTCCTGCTTATAGCTGGCAATATCCCGGAGGGGCTGATATGAATAGGCTTATTGGGATCCAGTAAATAGTCTGTCGCCTTTTTACATCCACCCGATAAACCAACAACAAGCAATGAAAAGGTCAGCTGCCGCAAACCATACACCAGCCAGGATTTTTTTGCACCCCGCTTTACCGCCCGTTCTCTATGTTGTTTTGCTTTCATTACAGCTTTTACATTTTACTAAAAATTAAATTGTGCATTGATCCCTATGTTTCTCTGTGATGGCTCCTGCAAATAATTGTCAGTTACACCATCCGGATCTACAAAAGGTACTTTGCATAATAACAGCAGGTTGCTTCCCGTAAGTGTAAGTGTCATTCCTTTCAGCCACTTACGGTTATTTTTGGGTGCGGTGAATTTATAGGCCAATGCCAGTTCCCGCAGCTTTAAAAAGGAAGCATCAAAAGTATATTGTTCGTCCACATCCCTGTTATATACCTGCTGATACAGGATCCAGTTTACACCATACTGATTTTCCGTATAGATGCGGGTATCTTTAATTACATTGCCGGCCACATCCCTTACCAGTTCACCACCTACCACGTTCATTCCGGGAGCGAGCCAGGTTTCGCCCCGGTAAGCAGCATCCCGTAACGGCCCTACTGCATCCGGATGCCGGCCACTTTCCCACAGTTTAAAAAAAGTAGTAGAAGCAATCAACCCTCCCATCCGGACATTCAGGTTCCAGGAAAGGGTAAAGCGTTGCCAGGTTACTTTATTACTCCAGCCCAGCTCCCAGTCAGGATTCATATATCCTAATACATGCGGTACCGGGTCTTTCTCCGGCAAACCGTCCTTGCCTATTACCAATGCACCGGAAGAGGTGCGCATCCAGCGGGTGCCCCTTACAATATCCATGCGTTCGCCTATCCTGATACCATTCAGGGTGGTTTCATTACCCGCTGCTATTTCTTCAGCCGTGCGATATACATCTTTGAGGTAGCGGCGGTACATGCTCCAGTTAAAGTTACTTTCCCATTGCCAGTGCTTACCTGCCACCGGTCGGGCCATCCATTCTATTTCCAGCCCTTTGCGCCGGTATTCATTACCATTTACCAGGTAAGTGTCAAAGCCTGATGTGGTAGATACATTAATAGGGATAATATCATTTTTATCCCAGGTATTATAATAGGTCATATTTAAGCCCAGGCGTCCTTTCAGGAACAACAGGTCCATGCCTGTTTCAAAAGCGATGGATTGCATAGGGCGTATATCTGCATTACGCAAATCACCTGAAAAATCATAGATCCCGATACTTCCATAGGGCTCCGCCTTATCGTAAGTACCATACAACTGATAAGGCTGCAGATCATGAAATACATTGGCTAGCGCCGCTCTTAATTTTATAAAACTGATTCCTTCGGGGAAGTTTGCCATAGCCGTAGGTACTATACTAATTCCTACTGACGGATAAAAGTAGGTGTTGTGTTGCAGCGGCAGGGTGCTGGTCCGGTCTATCCTGCCGGAAAGGTTCAGGAACAGGTAGTTGCCATAATCAATATCAGTGGTAGCATAAGCACTGGAAGTCCTTTTTTCGGAGAATATATTATTGGAATAAACGGGGCGGGTAGAATTGGCCAGGTTATAGAGGCCGGGTACATTCAGGCCATCTGTTTCTGCATAAAACTGACGGTATTTAAAATAATACATGTTCACCCCTGCATTAGCACTCATCCCTATTTTTCCCCACCGGCGTGTATATGCCGCCATGAGGTCGGTGGTAGCATCCAGCATATTTTCCTGTGTAAGCTGAAAATTGCCGCGGGTATCATCTGAATAATAAATCAGGCTTTTAGGCGTGTGTAATTCCAGTTGCTTACCAGTAACGGTAAGTCCCTGCCGGAGTTTCAATTGCAGCCCCGGCAGCACATCCAGGTTCAGTGAAACATTGCCGTACGTTTTATCCTGCTCCCAGGATTGTGTATGTTCCTTAGCCATGAACCAGGGATTGTTATACCAGGAGTAATTCCAGTTGCGCTGCTGAATACCTTCCTGTCCGGGCTTCCAGTAGTTTTTCATATCATTGATCCCCACATCTGCGCCCATCCATAAAATTATGGTGTAGATCTGGTTCACGGGACTATATACCCTTCTTGGATAATTAGGAGAAAACTGCCGGTTGTAGTTCATGACTGCATCTACACTCAGTTTGGAACTGAGTTTGTAATTAACAGAGATGGCAGCAAAAGAGTTGTGTAATTGTGTATAAGGTAATTGTCCGCGTTGATATAAATGATCCAGGGAAAAACGCAGCACACTTCTGTCATTTCTGGCAGCCACCATTACCCCCAGGTTTTCCAGCATACCCAGCTGCAGGAAGTTGCTCAGGTTGTTTTTGCCCCTTGATATCCAGGGCAGGGGTACCAGTTCTCCATTCTGATTTACCGGACTATTCCATTGTGGGATTTCCACATATCCACTGGGTGTGGAGGGATCCCGCTGATCAAGTTTTGGCCCCCACACATAATCCCCATCGTTGATTCCTCCTCCTTTCCCGTCTTTGAAAAGGTATTTTCCATTATTGCCGTTGCCATATTCATTTTGTACGGAAGGTATAGCTACCCAGCCTGCCTGGAAGGTACTGCGGTGATGCAGCACTACCTCCAGCTTATCTTCTGCCGCTACAGGGCCTCGGATGGTAGTGATCATCACCGCACCATTACGGCCGTAAGAGCCGTATAGCACACTCGCTGCTGGTCCTTTCAGAATCGTGATATCAGCAATATCGTCCGGATTTACATCATAAAAATCAGTAGATACAGGCACCCCATCTATTACCACCATGGGGCGTTCACCCCGGAGTAAAACATCCGGGTTTTCGAAAAAGCCGGGTTTATAATTGATCCGCAGGCCAGCCACTTTACCAGCCAGCGCATTCACCGGATTGGCCGTGCGTACTGCCTGAAGTTCTTCCCCTTTTACCTGTTTGATTGCGTAGCCGATCTTTTTTGCTTCCTTACGTATGCCCATTGAAGTTACGACTACCTCCTGCAGGCCAGGTTCATTATAGGCCAGTTTGATCTGGAGCGGCATCTTCCCTTTCACCGGTGTTATCATTTGCTGGAAGCCAATGCGGGACACCAGGAGCTGTACATTGTCGGGCACTGTGATACTGAACCGGCCCTGTGCATCTGTCACACATCCCTTTGTCAGTCCCTTTACCCGTATGCTGCTGCCTTCCAATGGCTGGTCATCGGCACTCAGCACTTGTCCGGTGACGGTTATTTCCTGTACATTTTCTGTACTGGCAGTGACCACGACCAAGTTGTTACTGAGGATCCTGTAAACAAAGGCTTTATCCAATATGCGCTCCATACATGCCCCTATATCGGCCTGTTGTACATCCAGGCTCACCAGGGGATGTGCTTTCATCGCACGGGCATCATACAGGAACCGGTAATCCGTCTTTTTTTCGATGAAGTCGAACACTTTTTCTATGTGCACTTCCTGAAAATGCACCTCCAGCCGCTGCGCCATTGCGGAAGCGTTCAAAAATAAAAGGGATAAAAGTATAAAAGCCCGTTTCATAAAGCTGGCATACACAAGCAATCCTGAGAAATTAAAGGGCAGCTTTTGGTTGATCCCCACTGCATCCTACAAAACGTATGGTTGACTATCAGTTGCCGGCCCTATCCGGCCGGTGATTAATTGCTGTTACGGTTTAATAAAGAGTGTATCCCCCCGCTGTGTGTATTGGAAAGGGATAACCATGCTCAATGCTTTCATTGCTTCTGTGACTGTTTCTTTTTCAAAGTTACCGCTAAACAGCTGTTGTTTAAGCGCATCATTCTCGAATACTATTTTTACATTATACCATCTTTCCAGCTGATTGGCCAGCTTTCCAAAAGGCTCCTGACGGAATGCCAGGCGGTTGCGCATCCAGGCTGTTTCCAGCACTTCAGTTGCCCCTTCTTCCCCCAAAGCAGCTACCTGGTATTTTACCGTAGCGGTACTGTCGCCCGTTTTGGATGGATATTCCCATACGGTAAGTTTCTCTTTAGGAGAAAGGGATATTTTCTTTTCACCTTGTCCTTCCAATGATACTACAATTTCACCGGTAATCAAAGTAGCTGCTGCCTGATGGTCGCCGGGATAGGCTTTTACATTGAAAGCCGTACCCAGTACCTGTATATCCATCATATTTGTTTGTACCCGGAATGGGTGTGCCGCATCTGCCGCTACTTCAAAGTAGGCTTCCCCCTCCAGTTTCACCAGCCTGTTACCTTCCGCGAAGCCGTCTGCATAATGCAGCTGGCTATTTACATTTAACCATACCAATGTACCATCCGGTAGCGTGAGGCTGGTGCGGGAAGCATTTTTTGTAGTAACCTGGTTCTGATGCAAAGCAGGGTGAAAAGGGCGTTGCAGGAAATAAACAGCAGCAGCGGTACCTATTACCAGTGTAATCATAGCAGCAGCCCAACGTGCCCGGGAGCTTAAATAACGGATACCTTTTGACCGGGCCGGCGGAACAGGAGTTACTGTTGCCGGAGCAGGAGGATGTACCGCTAGGGTAAGGCCGCCGGTAGCCTTCGCCATCTTTTCTTTTATTGCCCCCTCTTCGGCTTCATTTACCAGCTGGAATACCTTGTCCTGCGCAGGATCTGACACGGGATTATAGTCCCGCTTTACTTCTACAGCAGTCAGCAACTCATATGTAAATGCCATATCCGGATACCGGGCCAGCAGCTGGTCCAGCTCCTTCAACTCCTCCTGGCTTGCCTCACCACCCAGTTTACGGGTCATCAGCAACCAAACACGCTCTGAATGTAATTCACTCATCTTTAAAAATTCCTAAAACAAAATCCGGATCCCTGCATCAATCAGGTGATCCGCTCCCCCAAAGATAACTTAACTGCTTCACCCATGCTCTTTACTGCCTGCATCATTTTTGATTCAACCGTTTTTGCAGGCATATTGAGTAAAAAAGCGATATCCTTATATTTCAGCCCATCTACCCTTACCATGGTATAGATCAGCTTGCATAACCCGGGTAAACCGTCTACTGCCTGTTGTATAATACGGCCTATTTCCGCATTGATAAACAGTTGTTCCGGGTCCGGCATCAGCTGCAAGTGGCTGGTATCCAGCAACTCCATATCTATCACTTCCTGCTTCCGTACAGATTGCAGGTAGTTAACACCTGCTGCTTTCACTTTCAACAGGAAGTATAATTTCGCGTTCAACACCTCTTCTGTAATCGTTGCCCTTTGTTTCCAAAAGTTTACAAAAGTATCCTGGACCAATTCATCCGCCACCCATCTCTCCTTTACCAGGGCAATAGCAAAATCCATCATAGCAGGTTTGATCAATGTATATAACTGACCAAACGCCTGGTGGTCGCTATGATGTACAGCGTTATAAAAAAGCCTTTCAGCAAGATTATCCTGGATCACCATTCGGTAAACAGCTTTTCTGATTTTACAATCTTCCGGAAACCTGGCTGTTTGTTTCCGGAAGCAAAGTACTAATAAAAATCCGGCAAGGTAATAATTCCATCCATCTTCCAGCTATCTTTTACCGGCGCCTTCATCCAGTTCATCAGCAAAATGGTACCGTCAGATGGCAGCGGAAACTTTTTAGGGAAAGTAGTACCGCAAAAACCCGCTTCAATATCTTCCCAGGTGGGCGCTCCAAAAAAGTCAAGGTCTTTGTGTGCAGTCCCCTGATCCCGGATTACTGTACCTGTGCCATCATTACACATCCAGCTGGCAACGAGGTCGTCCAGGTTGGGGTGTGTTTCATCAATAGGACCGCAGGAATATTTACGGATGGTGGCACTATCCAGGCCTGTTTTCCAGAAGCGGACATCTCCCAGCTGCATGGCAGACTTACTTCCTGAGCACCAGGAAGTGCTGTATTGGCCGGTAATATCTTCTCCGATAGAAATGGTTTTTGCTTTCCCTGAATTTAAAGGCCCTTTATGGGTATCGGAGGTAAGATAGAACTTGCCATCCTGGTAAAGCGACACTTTACTGTTCGCATTATCCATTACTACCGCGATATGATGCCATTGGTTATCGCTCAATGGCGGTACCGACGGATTAAGGTCTTTTCTGCTTCCTGCACCATTACCGGTTTGCCATCTCCAGCCCTGGCTTCCTGGTTGCAGGCAAATCAGCCAACCTGGGTTACCACCACTATCCCAGTCCTTGTTGGAAGCGATCGCTTCATCACAAAGGATACGGTTGGTGCGTATTTTAAGCTCTATGGTAAACTGGGAATACTGATCCGGATTAAAAACAGGGTCACCGCTATTAGCCCCGGAGTTGTAGTTATCGAAACGGGCAAAGACCGTATTCAAAGATGATTTGGCCAGCTGGCGGGCATTAAAATTCTTGTTGTAAGAGATGTAAAAAGTATTTCTTTCTTCTTCCGTAGTTCCTCCTACCTCGGTACCATTGCCACCGTGATCACTCACGATCAGGATTACCCAATCCTCTTTGTATTTTATTTCCCGCTCCCGGATAGCCGCGTAAATGCTGCCAATATATTCATCCACCCTGGTAATTGCCTGCATGTATTTTGAAGAAGCATCCCCAAATCCAAAATCCAATCCGGCTTTATTTACGCTGCTGAAGTTACAGAATACCATATCCGGTGTGCCATTTTTCAGGAAATTGACCACACTGTCTTTGATGGCAACATCATTGCCCGGTAAGTTGACATTCCTGGTAGCACCTGCTAGTAAGTATTGGGAAAATAAGGGATTCCAGGTAGTATAACCTGCAATATTGATATTACTGTTGGCCGCCTTCAGGTAATCAAATATCAATGGATATTCTGCCAGGTTATTACCACTGAAGGTATTGTCTTTTACCTGATGTTTTTCTACCCGCACGCCGGTAAACAAAGAAGTATACGCAGTGGCACTGGTAGTAGGTGTATCCACCAGTACATCATAACTATATACCGCATGTTTGGTAAAAGCATGCATATTAGGCGCATCCGCTTTTTTTACGGCATCTCCCACAGCGCCATCCACCCCTATCACCATTATTTTACGCTGGGCCAGCTGAAAGTTCAGTGAATCACTGCTGGTACCATATTCCTTTAATGCAGGTATGTCCCGGGAGCAGGAAAACAATCCTGTTAGCAGTACTCCTGCCATTGCAACCTGTCCTATTATTTTAGATACGTTATTACGCATATGGAGATCTCTTTAATTTTAATTCAACAAAACAGCGCTTAGTATTTGAGGCGGATAATCCCTCCGCAGGGGATCCGGTCAAATTTGGTGAACCCACCTGCTGCGAAAAAGCTGTTGCCAACAGGAAAAAATCCAATGATGGAACCATTTGTACCACTAACGGTATTAAGTTGTTCATGCAGGCTTCCATTACTTTTCAGGAATACCAGGCCTTTGCGGTTCAATCCGTTAAAACGGCTATAGGAACCACTTACCGCCAACACACCATTAGCAAGCTCTGTAATATTGCTTACTACACTTTCCGGACCTGTGCCATCAATTTTAAACCCTGCATCCACTTTACCCGTGCCATCCACTGCTGCGATACGAGGAGCAGCAGTACCATTGAAGTTGCTGAAAAAACCACCCAATATAAACTTACCGGATGTAGTGGCACAAATAGTAGCAATTGTGCCATCTGCGCCGGCACCAACATTAAAAGAACCATCCACGGTACCATCCGGCAAAAGCCTTACGATCCTGTTGGCCCCTGTTCCGTTAAATTTAGTGAACTCTCCTACGAGGATGATCTTGCCATCTGCCTGAACATGCATATCAAATATTGGCCCGTTGGCACCTTCTTTTCCTTTCTTTTGTCCGGGCAGGTAATTGAAAGAAGAATCGATATTACCATCCGGCAGTAACCTGACGATAGTAGGGATCCTGATAGAATCTGTGACAACAGTATCCTGCAGGGTACTGGAAGGACGGTCATAAATATTGCGCAGGTAATACCTGAAAGTACCTGCTACGATGATCTTGTCATCCGGCAGTATCTTGATTTTTGCGACACCACCATCTACCCCGCCTGCAAAAGCAGGTAATATGGTATCCCTATTGGTATAGGTTTGTATACGTAAGGTATCGAGGCTCCCATTTTCATTCAGGCGGGTAATACGGTTTACCGGAGAATTTCTTTTTTCTGTTCCAATCCTGGCATAGGAAGTAACATCGCCTGCTATGATCAACTTGCCCCTGTTGGTTCCCTGTTGCTGCTGCCTGATACTGTAAATAGCACCTGTAGCTCCGCGGCCACTGCGGAAAGATCTGTCGCGGTTACCATCAGGCTCTACACATACGATATTATTAATCCCATCTTTGGAAAAGGAGTTACCATAGTCAGAAAAGGAACCGGTAAAAATAAATTTCCCGTCAGACAGCTGCAACACATCACCTATCACACCATTGGAGCCTATTTTGGCATTAAAGCTGCTTTCCTGCTGCAGCAGACCCTGGATCTGATAATCAGGTCCCAGCAGTACTTCCCCGTTTACCACCAGTGATATAATACCTGTACTTGCCCAGGCAGGTACTTTTACCTTGATCGCCACATCAGTGAGGTTCAGGATCTCTGCTTTCTCCCCGTTAAATTTTACGGTCAGGGAATCTTTATATTTCAGAAAACCACTACCGGATAAGGTCACCTCTCCACCCAGCGGAGCGCCTTCCTCAGGCGTCACCAGTTCTTTGCTGAAGGTGATCCCCAAAGGCACCTTATCCGATTCGTACGGATTCTTAGGTTTGAAATCATCTTTTGTGCAACCTGGCATAAACAGAAAGCCAGCAGCGGCAAATAGTGGAATATATATTCGTTTCATAATTCAATCAGGTCAGTCAGGTTCGTAAATCTTAATTTAAATAGAGTTCGGCCGTTTCGATAAAATCTTTCGTATCAAAACCAAAAAAGTGCCCATCCATTAATACATGCACTACCCCATTATCCGTTTGCAGATCAGAAGAAGCTACATCAGAGAGCACGCGGCCTCTGGTTGGCTCTGCCAGGTCATATATATAGGTAAGCCGCAAAGTTCTTGGCCCTACTGCATCTACGCCACCATAACTGCTGTAAATAAGTCCGATATTCATCACAAAGCCATCCAGCGTTTCAAAAAACTGTCCCGGAAATGCTTCCAGTTTCAGTTCATCCCGGCGGGCAAAATCACGTGCCATGTATTTACCACGAATGATATACCGGCTCAGGAATTTGCGCCATACCACCGCCGGTATGTTACTCATCTGCGCACTATCTTTCCCGATGGTAAACCGGTAATCATTCAGCATATCCATCGCCTGTTTTATAGCGCGGTCTGTAGGAACAAAAAAAGTAACCTGGTCTTTAGTGAGTACTTCTTCCAGTCCTGATTTATTAACAACATAAGCAATGGTGTCGAACAACAGGGGATTCGTTCCCAGATATTGTACACTATTACCGGCAAAAACACCCTTGTGGGTACCGGTATCCCTGAAATACTCTTTTTTGCAGGAAGCAAAAACCAGTATGATACAACTGCAAAGTATAAACGACATATTACGGTACATACTGCTATATTTAGTTATTCCAGAATTCATTTGATTTAAAATAAGGGTTTTGGATCCCGTTTTCAGCGGGGATGGGCCAGGTCCAAGCTCCTGCGTCAAAATCAGATTTGCTCATGGGGTACTCTGTAAAATAACCATCCATTACCTTTCCGGTTCTTACCAGGTCGAACCAGATATGCCCTTCTCCTACCAGCTCCCGGATCCTTTCCTTCAAAATGATATCTCCCAAAGGTCTTTCATTATCTTTCGGATCATTGGGGTATGCTACTGCATTAGATCTTTCGCGTACCATATTCAACAGCAGGATCGCCTCGGGTGCCTTGCCCAGGTTATTGAGCACTTCCGCTCTCAACAGCAACACATCAGGGTATCTGTAAATGATAAGGTTATCATCAAAAATGAAGTTGTTCTTATCTATTACATTTGAATACTTCAGGAACATGGTTTCTACATTTCCTAATTCAGGTTTATAAAACCAATTGCGCATCCGCTTATCAGGATTACCGGAAATATCTTCTCCATAAAATTGTTTAAAGAATTTTACAGAATGGAACCAGTCAGAAGTTGAATAGAAATAGTAGGGGTCATGCAGCATCCAGTTGGCAAACGTAGCAAACCGTAATGACTCATTATAGTTTTTATCCAGGTTAAACTCAAATACCCCTTCTTCAGATTTTCCTTTAAAAATGGCATGGAATTCATCCTTATCCATAGGCAGCAATTTATATACTCCTTTCTCTACAATTTCTCTGGTAGCTGCTTCTGCTTTATTCCAGTAGGATTCCTTATTAGCCGGATCAAATCCAGCCTTCCACATGTTCATGTGTGCCATTACCGTCAGTGCAGCGCCTTTGGAAGCCCTCACTGCACGGTCGGTAGGATCATTATAGGCCCAGGGAAGGTGTGCTGCTGCTTCTTCCATATCTGCAATGCATTTATCCAGCACTACCATAAAATTTTCCCTCGGCTTAGGTGTAGGGTCTACCGGATCGGTAGTATAAATAACATCTCCATACAATTTTACCAGGTAGAAGTAAGTGAATGCCCTTACAAACAAGGCTTCTCCCACATACTGGTCCCGGATAGTTTTTGACATGATATTATCCGGTATTTCCGGTATGTTGGCAATAGCTACATTACAAGCGGCAATTACTTTATAAAAACCTTTCCAGTTCAGGATACCTTTCAGGTTCCAGTTGTCCGGATAAGCTCCTATATCCTTCAGCTTATTTGGAGCTATCGCCAGTTTGTACAGGTTGTTCTTGGTCAGGTTATCATAAGCTACCCAACCTGCACGTACATCGCCTGCGGTGATATAGATGGTACCTTCTTTTCCCAGCTTGTCGAGCAACAAAGCATAGCAGTTGCCCACCGCTGCCCTTACGTCCGACTCCGATTTCCAGAAGGCAGTAGAAGACAGCCTGTCTATCGGCTCCACATACAGGAATTTCTGGCAGGAGATGGTACTGCAGACCATTACTGCGGATAATATGAAATAAGTTATTCTACGCATAGCAACTGTACTTTTAAAACTCAACATTTAAACCCAGGGTAATACTTCTGGCAATTGGATAAGAATCTGCACGGTCTTTACCCAGATCGCTGACGTTCTCCGGATTAGGTCCTGAATATGGAGAGAAGATGGCCATATTGTACAGGGTGCCATAAAAACGTACCCTGCTCAGGTTTACCGCCCGGAGTGCTTTCGGATCTATCGTATAGCCGATGGTGATCTGATTGATCTTAAAGTAGGAGCCATCCTCCTGGAACAAACTCTGATCATACCGATAAGCTGCTACATCACGGATCTTGGTGTAATCATCCAGTGTAGGATACGTGGTGACATCCCCCTGATTTCTCCAGAAATTGTATTTCCCTACGTCAGGAATACTATACCTGGAATCAAACGGATCTCCTGCTCTGCTCAGCATAGATGCGAAGGCATTATTGTAAATACTGCGTTTGTAGATAAAGGAAGCGTACATAGAGAAGTTCCATCTTCCCCAGGTGATACTCTGGGATACCCCTCCATTGACTAATGGTAATGGATCGCCCACAATCGTTCTGTCTTCATCAGTCAACCGGTAGTCGCCATCCACATCTTTCCAGATGGGGTCACCTCCCTTGAACTGGCCGCCCGGAGAGATAGTGGAGTAACGGGTACCTAAAACAGGATCTACCGGTACATTCTTATCGGATGCATACACCCCCTCACTCTGGAACATATAGTTGTTGAAAATATTACGTCCTACTTTCAGGATCAGCCATTGGTAGTTGTCATAATCGTAATAGATGAATTGTTTGGCATCTCCGTCTATCTTCAGCAGGCGGTTCTGATTGATCGCACCATTGATATTCATGGTCCACTGTACCTTGCTTTTCGGGCTTAACGGCCTTACCGTCAGGTTTATCTCATGACCATAGTTCAGCAGGCTGGCACCATTGATCTTTACATTATCATACCCTGTGCTAGTAGGCAGGAATACGGAACGTACCAGGTTGATCGTTGTTTTGGCATAACGGTCGTAGTTAATTGCGATTCTGTCTTTAAACAAATTGAGGTCTACCCCGAAGTTCCATTGTTTGGATTTTTCTGCATCCAATCTTGGGTTAGGCATATTGCTGAACACCGGTGAAATACGTGGGTAGTTGTTGTAGGTACCAGACTGGTAGAACTCGCCCAGGGAAGCAAAGATATCTGCTGACGGGCGGCTGTTGATACCATACGTAAAACGGATTGATCCATAGGACAGCCATTTCAGCGGCTCCAGAAATTTCTCCTTGGAGAAGTTCCAGCGGCCTCCGATAGAAGGATTAGTGGTAAACTGGTTTTCTATACCGGAAGCAGAGTTACCATCGCGGCGGTAAGAAACATCCAATACATATTTCTGGCTCAGGTTATAGGAGAACATACCTGCAATAGACGCTTCCCGGTATTTGATCACATCATACAAACCGGTACTGTCATTTGCCTTAAACCCTAATGGACCGAGGTAAAAATCGCTGGGCCCATTGTACAGTTTCCGGTACATATTCTGCTGGTTTTTCAGCATTATTTCATTAAATACGCTGAAGTAAAAGTTATGTACTTTGTTCAGTGTCATACTATAGTTCAGCTGGTTACGGTTAATCAGCTGATCGCGGCGTCCGGTAAAAGAGATAAGTGCTGTGCTGTTGTTGTTGGCCAGCGCCTGTTTAAACTGGTCGCGGGTATCGGTATAATACTCATAAGACAGGGAACTGCTGGCGCGTAATCCTTTCAACAGTTCATAATCTACGCTCACATTGGAGCGCATGTTCATGGTATTATTATCATCTTTAGCTGTTTCAAGTCCTATGTATTCCGGGATGGCCACAAAGAAGGAAGGTGCAGGCAGCAAAGAAGATTTAAAAGCATCTCCTGCCCCGTTATCAGAAAGGCCACCGCCATTTCCTCTTTGTTTTTGTCCCCAGCCGGTAAATACATTCGCATCCATCCGCAGCTTACGCGTAGGCTCATAATGCATTTGCATGTTCAGGTTATACCTGTTAAAGCCGGTATTTTTCATGATCCCCTTATTCTGGGTATATCCCAGGTTCGCCTTATAGTTCAGCTGTGGAGAACCACCTTTAATACTCAGGTTATGCGATTGGTTGTAGGTATTCCGGAAAAATATGCCTTGCCAGTCGGTAGCATTATTGTAAAACGGATTCAGACTATCTGCCAGGAACGGGGTCCGGGAGATGTTATAATAATCATCCAGTCCGCCATATTTTTCAATAGCGTTGATACGGAAGTTACGCTCCCCCATCCCACCGATAGTACCACGCAATGGCGGGGTCATGTTATAAAACACCTGGCTCTGCAAGGTAATCACAGGCCTCGGAGAGTTACCCCGTTTAGTGTTGATCACAATCACCCCATTTGCTGCACGGGACCCATACAGGGAGGTCGCTACCGCATCTTTCAATACATCGATAGACTCTACATCTTCTGGTGGGATCAGTGACAGGGGGCTGGTACCAGGACCTCCCTGATTGAAGGCCATATCAAAAGCTCCGTTTTCATCAACAGGCACCCCATCAATAATATATAATGGAGAACTGGGCGACAGGAACTGGTTATTCCCGGTACCACTCACATTCAACTGGGAAATACCGCGGATGGCTACGCTACCACGAAAGCCGGGAGCGCCGGTATTATTCTGCACATTCAGCCCCGCTACCTTTCCCTGCAGCAATTCTATCACACTGGTTACAGGAACATCCTGAATGTCTTTGCTGGAAATGCTGGTCACCGCACCCGTTACTGTTTCCCTTGTTTTTTGCTGATAACCGATTACCACTGCTTCCTTTAAGGAACTTACGGAAGGGCTGATCTGTATATCTATTTTAGTGCGGCCTCTCACACTTACTTCCTGCGCCTGAAAACCGATAGCAGAGAAGATCAGAATATCATTTGATGCCACCTTTACACTATACTTACCATTTGCATCTGTAAGCAGCAGGCCTTTGTTGGCCAGCCTTGATTTGATAGTTACACCCGGTACTGCCTCCCGGGTATCTTTGGCAGTAACCGTTCCCGTTACAGTGATAGTAGCACCATCTGTTTGCGCCATCGCTGCCAGTGGCAACATCAGGCACATACAACATAGTAACCTGTAGCACAACATATTTGCAGCTTTTAAAATATTGTTCATGTAGTTTTTTTTAAAGTGCCGGTTAATTAGTCATTTTCGAACTTCGGAGTCTGGTGACGGTATTTGAAGATGATCTCCCAATCTCCCGGTTCAAAAATGGCGAACTCGAATGTGAAGCCTTCTGTTACCCGCCGGTTTCCAAATGCCAGGCGGTTATAATTGAACACCAGTTTAACCCGTTCTCCCTGGGCAGCTCCCACAGCCGGATAAGGATAAGGCACATCATACGTCACACCGGTTTCTGTGACACGCAGATTAAATCCGATCTTACAATCCCCCTGTACGCGGCTATTATAGAAATAAAGGCTGTCCCAGCGGGTCTTATTAAACATGAGCGGATTAATGACGGTGGAATCTTTATCATAGAATTTGAACGAAAGAGAATTCCCATTTCCTTTTTTATGAAAGTAAACTGCAACAGAAGTATCTGTGATCAGCTTGTTATCCATTGTTACCCCACTGGTATTTGTTGGATTGATCACCACCGGGGATCCATCACTTTTATACTTTTGCCAGCCTGATACCGCGTCTATATTATCAGACGGCGAATATGCCCTGGGGCGGAACAGGTTCAGGGTATTATTTTTAAAAACGCGGCTGTTGCCATTGTTTTCCACTTTGATATCAAACAGGTATCCTGCACCCGGTTGTGGTTTGATCAGATTGGTATCACTGAATTGCCAGAAGATGATCTCACCGGAGTTTTTCCTGATATCCAGCACAGGATGTTCTGCTTCCTGTTGCTTATCATATATTTCCTGCAAAGAGTTTTCTTTGCCTGTATAGGCTTCTTTCCACTCTTTCACTTTTACGAGCGTGCCTAATTCCGGTGCAGCGCTGCTATCAGCAGCATGCCTGAAATTGGTGAGTGTAAATAACAGCGGGCGGGTAGACTGGTCTGAATTGAAAATGCCCTGGTAGATCATTGTACGCCCCATCACCGGATCAAAATTGTCGCGGTTGAAGTTGGCTTTTTCACTGAGGTAATCCATTTCAGCAGGCACTTTGGTACACGACATCCACCCGCTCACGAGCAACATAGCTGCCATTGCACCTTTCCATGATATTGATTGCTTGTGGTACATATTGTATAGGTCAATTAACGGTTAATGAATGTAACAAAGGAGCTGAATCCGAATACGTGATTAGGTTCCAGCAGATGCAGCACCCCATTCGTTGTGATCAGGCTGGACGTTTTAACGTAAGACGAAGACCAGTCTGTTCTGAAACGGGAAAAGTTTTTGTCGCTGAACTGTATCCTTTGTTTGTTGGTACTGGTACTGCCGGAGGTACTTTGTTTTACCAGGTCGGCATGCATTTTATACGGCGAAAAAACATCATCTCCTGTTTCTTCACTGGTATGCCAGTATCCGCTCATCGTAACCAGGTCTACCCCATCTGCAAAACGGATGGAATCCGGCGTAACGATTCCGGCCACCATATATCTGCGCATCAATGTATCCCATACCGGCAATGGTACGCTGTCAATGATCCAGGCAGCCTTACCGCTCCTGGTGCGTGTTACGTTAATGTTCTGGATAGCAGTAAGGATGCTGATATCCTGTGGCGCAAAAAACGTCACTGAATGATTGATCAAACTATCTTCCAGTTGCGGAAGTTTATGCAGTATATACAACAGGCTGTCGTACGTACCTGTTTGTGCTTTCAGAAAATCGAGGCTGTTCTGGTTGATATTTACTACAGGTGTATCCTGTTCATAAGGGCTGGCTTCTTTTTTGCAAGCCTGCAAAACACAGCCCCATATTATTACAGCGGTAAAAATGTGTATGATCCGTTTGTTCATTCCCGTAGGTTTACTTCCAGTAATTATTTTGTATCAGTTGTGGGTTTTGCTGCAAAGCTCCTGACGCCACCGGCCAGTATATTGCTCCGGCCGCCACCTGGTCGGCTGTTATTTTAGTATAGTCAGGTACTTTCTTAAACTGTATCAGATCATACCAATGCCAGCCTTCTCCCATCAGCTCTCTTCTCCGCTCTTTAAAAACGGCTTCGATGACGTCACCATCAGCGATCTCAAAATCAGGCAATCCTCTGGAGCTGCGTACCTTGTTGAGGTTCTCTACCGCCTGATCCGGTAAGCCTATCTGCATGGCAGCTTCAGCAGTTAACAGATACAGTTCTTCCAACCGGAATAATACAATAGCAGAAGCATACACCGGGAATACAGGTCCTTTTACAGAGTTATCTATTTTATTGATCTTGCTGAAAATGGGTTGTCCATCATTGATATTAGCAAAGTAGCTCACTGCCCGCTGGTCCTTTTCTTCGTCAAAAACACTGAGGATAGTATCTTTCGGCACATAGATCTCTGCATAGGATTTAGGTACTAAAGGCAGTCTTAAAGTCCAGTCTTCTATACAACCTGCCCGGGAATATTCCTGGTTGTCAAAGCGGAAGCTCAGCGCCCAGATCACATTGTTATCGCGCCCGCTGAAAGTACCTGAACTGGATACACTGGTAAGCAGGTCGGTAGTAGTAGGCTTGTATTGGGATAATCCCATATTATTCTGGATGATGCTGCAGTATTCATAGGCTTTCAGGTAATCCCCTCTCCAGGCATAAGCATGTGCTACCACGTCATAGGCTACACCTTTGGTAGCCAGTCCGCTCCGCCAGAAATTCACGCCATTACCATTGTAAATATCTTCCGGTTGTTCCGGCTGGCTGGCAGCAAACAGCCAGGGTAATTGTGCAGCAGCTTCCAGCGATTCGGTGATCACAAAGTCCAGTACCGCTTCTTTAGGCGTACGGCTCCGCAGCTCAAAATTTTCGCTGTTGGTAGTAGTAATCAAAGGCACATCTCCCCAGATCCTTACCATATAAAAATAAGCGAATGCACGTACTGCTCTTGCCTGGGCAATATCTACACGTAATTGTTTTTCGCTGTAGCGTATATCCTGTGCCTTTACTTCCGGTAAACGCTCAATGCACAAAGTAGCGTGGTTGATCACCGCATACAGCCGGCGCCAGTCGCTCCACTCCTCCATAGCCGGATAGCTGGCCAGCAGATTATTTTGCAATACAGCCATCAGATCCGGGCGTTGTTCTACCGCAAAATCACCTCCCCGTATTTCTCCATGTGTCCAATATGTTTTTTCGTGAGCCAGGGCTGCACGCAACAGTGCATAATTACCCATGGTAGCGGCTCTGGCATCATTTACATTGCGAAAGAAGTTTTTATCTTCTACCAGGTGCTCAGGTGTTACATCTAACATTTTCTGGCAGCTACTGAAAATAAAAATACCCAGCAGGTACACTATAACCGTTCCTTTCCTGATTATCATAATAGCTTTCCTTTTTACTTAAAAATTAAAATTGCAACCAACGGTGAATGAGCGGGGAATAGGCAACCCGTAGCCGGTATTATATCCACGGAAGTCTGTCAGCTCGGGATCTCCGCTTTTATATCCGGAAAGTGTAAATAAGTTGGTGGCAGCTACATATACCTGTGCCATATTAAACTTATGCTTTTGGAAAAAACCGCGATCGGCCATATCATAAGATAAGCGTGCGCTGCGCAGTTTTACGAAAGCCGCATTTTCCAGGAAAAGACTTTGGCCAGCCTGATAAGGATCTATTGCCCTCCAGGGATTGTAACGGGGGATGTGATCGTAACTGGCAGGCAAGGTCCAGAAAGATTGTTCCTTAATGGAACGGATATCATCCGGAGCCGACCTGTTTACAAAGTCGAAGCGTCCTGCCAGTTCTTCATTGATCACTTTTTTGTCCCAGGCACAGGTAAATAACAGTTGCAGGTTAAATTGTTTCCAGCGGATATTGTTTTCCCAACCACCGTTCCAACCGGCAGAAGCTTGTCCCATCAATACCCGGTCGTTATCATCAATGATATAATCGCCATTGGTGTCTGCCCACTTCGGATCACCTTTTTGCAAGGCGATACCTTTATAAGAGAGCTTCTTACCCGTAACCGGATTTTCAGGAACGGCATCATCCGATTCGAAAATACCCTGGTTATCCAGCAGCCAGTAACCATCTACCGGACCACCCACACGAATCTGCCTGCCCCCTGCCATCAACCTGTCCTGTACTCCCGGCAGTGCAACCAGTTTATTATGATTACGGTTGATCCGGAAAATACTGTTCCACTCCAGGTCTTTTGTACGCACCGGCGCCACGCTCAACTGCACTTCTACCCCGCTGTTGCGGATATGTACCCCATTCTGATAGGTACCATCAAAACCATATTCGTGTGAAACAGGTATTCTGAACAACTGGTTTTTGTCATCTTTACGATAAGCATCTACTGCAATACCAATACGATTGTCCAGCATGGAAATATCCCATCCGGCATTCAGCATATTCTGGTAAGGCCAGTCGGTATCATATGCATTAAAACCATTGCTGTAGGATCTGCTGATATAACTGTATCCCATTACAGTAGCCATATTCTGAGATCCTGCCCAGTTGGCATCCACCGTCATATAAGGGCCATAGCCATAATTGTCTGTTACATACAAACGGCCGATACGTCCATAACTAAGACGCCATGTCCATTGGTTTAACCACCTGTTGCTCTTTGCAAATTCTTCCTGCTGCATATCCCAGGCAGCTCCTGCTGTATAACCCGGGAACCAGGGATTATACTTGAAATTGGAAGAACCATCATTGCGCAGGTGCAGCATCAGGTGATATTTATTACGGAAAGTATACTGTGCATCCACGAATACACTGATCAGGTTTTGTTTGGAATAATCCAGGTAGTTGAACAACAGCTCGGTGATGTGAGACGCACCATTAGGTTTGTAGATTTTGATCACGTCCGTGCTGCCCTTGTATCCTTTGTCATATTCAAAACGGTAGGAATCCCATTGCAGGTTGTTTCCCAATGTAAAGGCCAGTTGATGCGCTCCCCAGTCGCCCAGGTACTTCAACCTGTTTTCTATTAACAGGCGGCGGTCTACCGCAGCATAGTTAGAAATGAAGTTTGTATTATCAAATAAAGCCCTTGGATAAAATACATCCCGGAAATCCTGCTGATAATCTGCTGCCAGCCTGGTGCTGAACAACCAGGATGACCCCAGGGCAATTTCCCCCTGTACATATCCACGCAGCGAGTTGGCCTTATTTTTATCAAAGGATTTGCTTAAATCGGTTTCATACTGTGCCAGGTAAGATTTGTCTGGCGACAGTGGGAACTCCAGGTTAGGCATATATTCTATCTCCGCATACCTGTCGCGCAGATACCTGTTGCGGTCCCTGTTCATAAACGAAGCACTGATCCAGGTAGTGATCTTGAGGTTATTCATGGGTAACAGATTCAACCCAAAGGATACATTGTATCTTTTGAAAGCAGTCTGATCCGCCACACCATCTTCTGATTGTGTACCCAGTCCAAAGCGGAAATTAGCCATTGATCCTCCTCCCCGGATATCCGCATTGATACCATAGAGAAAAGCATTACGATAATAATTATCCCGCCAGTTGGCCTTTCCAAAGTAATAGGCATCTGTAGAATCAGCCAGGAAAGTGGGAAAGTTCCGCCACTCTTCCGCACCCGCATATTGCTGATAAAAGGGCAGACGGAAATCACGTTCAAATTTGGCATTCGACATGGCCGGCTGTGTACCTGGCGTAGCTATGCCTGCATATACATTCACATTTACCTGCTGCTTACCCGGCGCAGGCTTTTTGGTAGTGATCAGGATAACCCCGTTTACCGCTTGCGGCCCGTAAATAGCCAGGGCACCGGCATCTTTCAGGATCTTCAGTGATTCAATATCATGGGCAGCAATGCCTGCAAGCCGGCTGATCTCAGATCCCGGCTTATTATAATCAAAACGTTTCAGGTCGTAAGCACCCGGATAATCCGGTAATAACGGAATACCATCCAATACAATCAGTGGCTGTGCATAGTACAGGTCTTTATTTGTCAGGGGAATAATACCCATCCCCCGGATAAAGTTCAAGCTGCGTAAGCCGGGCTCACCACTATTATTACGTACGTCAATACCCGTTACCCTGCCATTCATCAGCTGGTCTACACCAGTAAAAGGTAAAGAGGTAACGGTAGACAGGTCCAGCGTTGACGTAGCAGCTGCAGCAGGTTTTACGGAAAACTTTTTAAAGTCGCTCAGATTGGCGGTAGCCGTATCCTTGTTCCGTGAAGTCTGTGGCTGTACTGATTGCGCCTTCAGCGCGCCTGAAAAGGCAAAACATAAGACTGCTCCCCATACAGGGAACTGGTATAATTTGTCCATATTATGTGGTTACATGAAAGCAATAGATATCCTGCCCGCTATTGCAACAGGTTATTTGGCATTTTAAAATATGATGGCTGACTAAGTAATTACAGGCATGACAACCTTATCATACCTTAGTTGATATGTGAAGGGATCAGGTGAAATTTCTACATAATGGTTTATTTAATATTCTCTACTGGTTGATAAAAGCGACAACTTATTTTTTCTTTTTTCCTTGCTACAAGTGGTGTATTTGTTAATTCTCTGCTAAAGTATATACTATTTTAACCAATACATACCTTAATATTCACCATTCACTATACTTTCTTCGGAACACAAAAAAACATTTTTACAAAATTTTGACAATTCATTTTGGATGTGGGGAAGGGCAGGAAGCAGGTTGCCGCTTAATTATCGGGATAGGGCTAAAATAACTATTTTCCGGTATTTGTATTCAGGCAATAGTCTGTATTTTGCAAGATACCCGCTTTATTACAGTATGATGATACGTTCCATTACTTTTCTACTTTGTTGTTTGCCCGTTTTGCTCCAGGCCCAGTCTAACCTTTCTGTAGAAGTGACCGATAAGTATGTCAGGTTTACCAGCACCAGTGCATTTGGATTACGCGGCACCCGTACCCAGATTCTCCGACCCAGGGATATTGCCACCTTCAAATACCTGGGAGGTCCTTTTTCAAAAGATAAGTACCAGGTGTATTATTACACTGATATATTGCAGGAAGCAGACCCTGCCTCTTTTTTCTGCCTGGCCAGCCAGGAAAACCTATACCAGGAGTTTAACCTGTTTCCCCGGATGAAATCAATTATAGGCGCTGATGAGCGTGCGCTCTATTTCATGCCCACCTTTGGCAGCATTGGCGGATATGTAGAGCACGTTACTAAAATGGACCGGAAAACATTTGGGATGATCAGCGTGATGGATTCTATCAGTGGTTGTTACCTGGTAAAAAATAATGACAGTCTTTATTTTATTACACGGGACATGTATGACAGGGCCAATGTAGTACCTGCGGATGCAGACCTGAAGGAAAAGCATCTCAAACTGCTGGGAGGCGGGTATTATCTGAAGGGACAGCTACTGTGTTATCTTTTCTCTCCCATCTACCAGGTAAAACCGGGCAGTATGCAGGTATACGGGCAATCAAAGTATATTACTGACGGCAAAAGGGTATATTATTATAAATATAAGCTGGAGACCTTACCTGTAGATTATAAGACCTTTAAAGTACATCCGGTATATAATGCCTTTGCCATGGATAAAAATCATTATTATCTGAATGGAGAAGAAATTTCGCCTTCCTTTTATTCTTATGAAGTAGCGAAAGAGATATTTGGGAATATGCCTGTTGGTCCGGATAAACATCGCCAATACCTGCGTATGTGTATGGAAAATTATTAAAAAGGCGCTTGTACACAGCTGATGCAAGCTGGCACAAACGCCTGTAAAATATACACTAAACTAAAACTACGCAGTCTTCAATTAATAAGGACGGATCAGCTTTACAGGAACACCGCCTTTACGTTTGCTCACATCCGCAGCCTCCATAAAAGCGATCATTTCCAGCGTTTCTTCCGGCCTTACCGGTACCACACCTGTTTTAAAGAACTCGGTGATCTGTAATACCAATGGCTTATACGATTCAAAATTACCGATCACCGCATTTCCTTTTTCCCCGAATGCATTACCACCAAAAGCGTAGGTACCATTCCGGGTACCTCTCAAGCTGCCTATACGTCCGCCTTCCCATACGCCAGTAACCAGGTCAGTGCTTTCAGTATATACCCTTGTCACCTGCTGGCAACCGGTGCCCAGTAATGCAAACAACATTTCCACACCATGTATACCATACCAGAAAAGATCAGGATGTGTTTTTTCAGTAGGAGCAGGTGTAAATATATCTACCCCGTTGACCGTTCCGATCTGCCCTTTTTGCACTTGCTGTATACTATCGATAAAACGTAAGGCAGAAGAAGAAAATGTAGGTACATTGTATTGTTTTGCCGCTTTAAAGATCGCCTTGGTATCCGCCAGGGACGCGGCAATAGGCTTATCTATAAAGACTCTTTTTCCGGATTTAAAAACCGGCAATGCCTGTTCCAGGTGACGGCGGCCATCATTGGTTTCCAGCAATACCACATCTACCTTCTCCAGCAGGGAGGCAATAGAATCTGTGATTTCCACCCCCAATGCCTTTACCTTTTCTGTGTATTCCGGAATTGTCTTTACACTGGAAGGGATATCCTTACTACCCTGTGGGTAGGCAGCCACGACTTTAAATCCACCATATGCAGGATCTGCATTGGCATCATTCAACATTTTGGTAAACTCCACACTGTGTGAAGTATCCAGCCCAATAATACCTACCCTGGTACCTGCTTCGCCCCTGCTTTTGGCAAAAAGGGAATTTACCTGGCTACCCAATCCTATACCCACTCCTGTTAATGCTGCCGCTTTAAGAAACTGGCGGCGGCCCTGTGAATATTGTGTCATAGTATTTTTTTATGCAGTCTTTTACTGCCTGTTTGATAAAATTGTTTGTTTACCAGCATTCCCAACACTATACGTAAGATTTCTCTTCAGGAACAGCTGCCGGCGTTTCCTTTTTCACATCTTTAAAAAGCAGTGCAAACATGATAAAACAAATGGCTGCAATACCTGAAGGTACCAGCCAGATATACTGCCACTGATACTCCATTACTCCATTCACTTCTGCAGAAAACCTGCTGGCCACCATACCGGATACATAGGATCCGATCAGCATGCCTACGCCATAAGTAGCAAAAGTGATCATACCCTGTGCCGCATTTTTAGCAGCCAATCCCGCTTTATTATCCGTGTAGATCTGACCGGTTACAAAGAAGAAATCATAACAGATACCGTGTAAAATAATGCCTCCGTACAGCATCCACATGGCAGCATCACTATCACCAGAAGCAAATAATACATAACGGGCCACCCAGCAACACATCCCCAGCAGCAACATTTTCTTCACTCCCAGCCGTCTGAACAGTAAAGGCATCAGCAACATAAATAAAAATTCGGAAGCCTGCCCCAGTGTCATTTTTCCAGCCGCATTAGGCACGCCCACATCATTTAAAAAAGGATTGGCAAAACTGTAGTAAAATGCCAGTGGAATACAAATAGCAATTGCTGTTAAGAAAAATATGCTGTATGAACGGTCTTTAAATAACACCAATGCATCCAACCCAAGGATGGCAGATAGTTTCGTACTACCCTTGCCCGGAGGGGTATCAGGCAGAAAGAAACTGAATATCCCGAGTAGAGCAGCTGCACCCGCCGCAATCTGGAAAGTAAGCGCGGAGCTTTCAATTCCCATGTACCCGATCAGTAATCCTGCAGCAATCCATCCTACGGTGCCAAATACACGTACAGAAGGAAATTCCTTTCCTGCATCTGCCATCTGGCGGAATGAAATGGAATTAGCCAGCGACATAGTAGGCATATACAAAAGTGTATACAGCAGGATCAGCCACCAAAAGTCATTAAAATTATCTACGGTACTGATATAATAAAGAGTAGCCGCTCCTAGCAGGTGCAGCACCGCAAGTACTTTCTGCGCTGAAAAAAAACGATCGGCTACCAGCCCAACAAAAAAGGGAGAAATAATCGCTGCAATGGAAAGGTTGGCGTAGGCAACACCTACCTGCACCGCATCCGCCTTTAAGGATGTTAGCAGGTAGGTGCCCATAGTTACATACCAGGCGCCCCAGATAAAGTATTCCAGCAGCATCAGCGTTGACAAACGTAATCTAACGGACAATAACATAGGTTGTTTGAGCTTTAATCATGAATAAGATACTGATTATTTTGTCCGTTTTACTATTCTGCACGATCAAAATAAACCCAGTCTATGTTAAACAGTCTGCCAGCATTGCCGCCAGCACTTTTGAACACAAAATATACATCGTGTAAGCCTGCAGTTGGCTTCATTGCTGCAGCAACAGATTTCCAACCTGTAACTGCATCAGGAGAGCTGCCTGCCGGTATATCAATTGTACTCACTACCGGGCCATCCAGTTTATCCAGGCGCATTTCAATCGTACCACCAATACCCTGAGGCTGAATATTATATTTTACACCTTTGATACCATCCAGATAAAGCTGCTTAAACTTCATCATATTCCCATCTACCACATAAGCAAAGCACAATCCCGCTGTAGTAATGGTAGTTAACCCTGCCTTGATCTCATCTGCATCCTCTACCTGCATAAACGGACTATTCAGCATAATATGCGCACGGGCTGTTAATGGCTCAATGTTATTGGCTCCCTTATCTGTATAGCTGGCAGATAACAGGTAAGCTCCCATATTACCTTTTCCGATGTGTTCGGCTAAACGGATAGTGCCCTGTTTTGGCAAAGAGCTGTTACCATCCGCCAATGACAGAATGTAACGCACCATTTCTTTTGCATCTTCTTTAGACAGATCCGGGTGTGCCGACATGGTACGTGTGCCCCAGTTGCCACTACCCCCTTCGATGATCTTCTGCGCCAGTTTATTCACATTGGCCTCCGTATTAGGATACTTATGTGCAATATCCTGATGGCTCGGACCTACCGAAGTACTGTTGGCAGTATGACAAGCTTTACAATCCAGTGATTTCAGCATTTCAGCACCTTTGGCAAATTTTGTGTTGACATCTGTACGGTTATTCGCCAATACCACTGCCAGATCTTTCCCTATCGGCATATAAGCAAACGCAACATGTACCTGATTGGTATCAATCGTACCATCTTCCGCGTCTTTCACAATCACCTTATAATCCAGCGGTGTATTATCCCAATAGAAACTTCTGTTGGCCTTGGTTTCTATGGTTACTTCCGGTGGTGCATTCCCTACTTTGATATCGAGTGTAGAAACACCTGCTTCATTATGATTGTCAGTAGCCGTTAATTTCACGGAATAAACACCGGGTTTGGAGAACGTATGTGTTACTTCTTCTCCTTCCATCTTTTGACCTTCTATTTCCCAGGTATACTTTAACTTATCCTCTTTATCATAATCCACAGAACCACTGGAAGAAAGTTTTACCGCCAACGGAGCTGCCCCATACTGGTGATCTGCCGTAATATTAGCTACCGGTTTGCGGTTGCCTTCAGAATAAGTAATGCGGATCAGTTTAGCATCCGAGTTCTTGGCAAACCAGTTGGTACCATATTCCAGCATGTAAATGCTGCCATCCGGCGCAAACTGCATATCGATAGGTGCAGAGAATGGAATATTTTCCAGGAAAGGTTCCATACGTACATAGTTGCCATCCTTATCCAGGGTAACCGCCATGATCCAGTGACGGATCCATTCATAGATAAACAGTTTGCCATCATAGTACTCAGACAGTTTATAAGGCGCATCCTTAAACCGGTCGCTGTAATAAACAGGCCCTGCCATTGCGGAAGCACCGCCCCGGCCTACCAGCGGAAATTTTGCAGAAGCACCTTTTCCATACCAGATCAATGGCGGAGTAGCAGGTGGTAATTCCTTTATACCCGTGTTATTGCGGGAGTTATTAACCGGATGCTGCGGATCCTGTTTAGGACGTTCTACTTTTTTCTCGAAATCCCAAAGCGGATAGGCTTCATTGTTACCATTAAAATAAGGCCATCCAAAGAAACCTGGTTTTCTGGCCTGGTTAATTTCGTCATTGCCCAGTGTACCTCCTTCCACGGAAGGTACTTTGGTATCCGGCCCTACATCTCCCCAATATAGGAAAGCGTTTTTCATATCTATAGAAATACGGTAAGGGTTGCGGCAACCCATTACATAAATCTCCGGTCTTCCTTTAGAACCATCCTTGGGGAAGAGGTTACCATCCGGTATTTCATAAGTACCGTCCGGCATTGGCTTTATACGGATCACTTTACCCCTCAGATCCTGGCTGTTAGCCGCTGCTGCCTGGTTGTCGGCCAGCTCATGCCCCACCCTTTCATCCACAGGCGTATATCCTTCTGTTTCTTCTGCATTGGTATTATCACCGATAGAGAGGTACAAAAGATCACCAGGACCAAAAGCCAGGTAACCGGCAGAGTGGCAGCAGTATTTCCGTTGTGTAGGTATTTCCAGTAATACTTTTTCGGAAGCCATGTTCAGGGTATCGCCATGCATTTCGAGGCGTACTAATTTGCTATACCATCTCTCCCCAGCAGGAGCATAGTAGAAGTACACCCAATGATTTTTTTGGAAATTAGGGTCCAGGGCCACGCCCAGGAGGCCGTCCTCTATCCCGCTGAATACATCAAAGTGTCCGATCGTTTTTGTTTGTCTGGCGCGGGCGTCGTATAATTTTACCCCACCCTTACGTTCAATGAACATTACATTACCTTCCGGCAGAATGCACATTTCCATGGGTTCATCCATCCCCTGGTCCAGCACCATATAGGTATACCTGCTGGAATCAGGAGGCGCCATGGTAGTAGCCTGCTTATAGTCGGGATAATGGTTCCCATTTACTACATAAGACAAGGCTTTCTGAAACAGGGCTGCATCAGCAGCAGCCGGCGCAACAAACACACGGCCTTTGTCCTGAGTGCCTTCCGTTCCTTCCGGCGTATCAAAACAATTTTTCAGCCATGGCCAGTCTCTTACGCTTACAGTTGTATCTTTTACTGCTACTATACCTCCACCACCAGCTTCCAGGTAACGTTTCAGGGCCGGTGCATTCCGGTAATCCAGACTGTCGGCCAGGGATACCGGCATACATACTGCGCTGAATTCCTTCAATGAATCTTCCTGGAAATAAATACGGTTATCCGTCAGTGTTATTTGCCAACCTTCCTTTTTCCCAACATCGTCCAAATTTTTCACCCAGGCACTTCCCGGGTCTTTGGTATAACAAAGTATACGGGTCGCAGATCGTTTAGCACTGCATGCTGCCAGCAGTGGTAGTAAAAATAGCAGCCAAAGTTTTTTCATGTGTTTTTTAATATACTGTTCTATAAAAAGATAAAAGGATACTGACTGCAGCTACTTTTTAGCTACAGCCAGTGTCCCCGGAGTGTGTTTATCACCCCGCTATTAATATCCTTCATTCTGCTTGATAGACCCACCGGAGCGGTCGATCTCAACTTGCGGAATAGGGAATACATATTTGTTACCAGATGCCGGTGGGCGGAAGTTGCCTCCCTTACCACCAGAATATGGTTTGGTAGAATAATCTTTCATAGTTGTCACATAGTTGTTCCAGCGGATCAGGTCAAACACACGGCCATATTCCAATGCCAGTTCTGTTCTGCGCTCATGCCGTACTGCTTTGCGCAGGTCGGCACCGGCACTTACGATTGGCAAAGGCGTATTAGCTACTGTTCTGATACGGCTTATAGCTTCCACATCGGTATGTGAAGAGGTGCTGGCACGGTGACGGATATCATTGATATAATCTGCCACTTCCTGCTTGCTACCACCACTTTCTAGCAACGCTTCTGCATACATCAGTAATACATCTGCATAACGGATCAGGTGCATAGTGTAGGCATCATCTCCCCAGCCTTGTCCGCGACGATTGGCCGGCAGGAATATTTTGCGGTTATGGTGACCGGTGTTAGGATAGGTAGAAAAATCCAGTTTCTCATTTCCGGTTGGATTAGGGAATACATCTCCCTGATCCAATATGCTGAATAATGCCCTCGGGTCGTTAGGCTCAAACTCATCTACCAATGATTTGGTAGGACAGTCAAAACCCCATCCACCGGCACTACGCGGAGAGCAATATACCGGTAAAGTAGTACCATAGATAAAGGCACCAGGATTATCCCCAAAAATGATCGGGAATACCACTTCTTTACTCTTGTAAGCATCTGCCAGGAATAATTTCTGATAGTCTGGTTCCAGTGAAAATGCTTTTGAGTCGATTACTTTCTTAGCGGCATCTCTTGCTTTTGCATACAATGCTTTATCATCTTCTGCAAAAAAGAGGTAAGCCCTTGCCTGTGCCGCCCATATTGCCTCTTTGGTTACGCGACCCAGTTCAGCTGCTGGCAGCTGGTTGCGGGAAGGCAATGCAGCATCTCCAGCTGCGGCTTCCATTTCGGTAATGATAAACTGGAATACTTCCTGCGTAGTAGCTTTTACGATTTTATTACGGTCGTCTACAGGTATGGTTTTAGTAACCAGCGGCACACCACCAAAGATCCGCACCAGGTCCAGATAGTAATAAGCCCTCAGAAAATGGATTTCTGCGAGGTAACGTTTCTTGATATTCTCATCCAGCGGATTGCCTTTATCGTCCAGCAGCGGAGCATCCGGCAACTTTTCCAATGCTTCATTACAATTTCCAATTGCTTTATAGCAGGCAGCCCAGAATCCCTGTAGTGTTTCATTGCTGCTTTGTGTACGGCCAAAACCCAGATCGGTTACAAACGGGCGGTCACCAGCATCTGATCCGCCTTTATCACTTTCATCTGTTGCCATATTCCCCAACTCAGCCAAGGCTGCCTGGTATCCCCAGAAATTGTAAAATCCCAGATAACAGTTAATCAGGGTTTTAAAACCCGCACCCGGAGATTTGTAAAAACTTTCATCCGTTTGTTTTCCCACAGGTGGCCGGTTCAGGAAATCCTTTGAACAGGATACAGGTAGCAAAAGTGCTGCGAATGATATAATATATATGAGTTTCTTCATGATTAATCGATTTGGTGATTGAACAATTAAACTAGAACCTGGCATTTACGCCAATCAGGAACGTACGTGCCTGTGGAAAATACCCCTGATCTATCCCCATCAGCAGCGGGCTGGCATTTCCCATTTCAGGATCAAGTCCGGTATACTTTGTAAAAGTGAACAGGTTCTGTGCACCTACGTATAACCGTATGTTCGAGATGCGCGCACTTTTCAACCATTGTTCCGGGAAGTTATATCCCAGCTGTACGTTTTTCAACCGCAGGTAAGACCCATCTTCCACGAAATAGCTGGATATGTTGGTATTCAGCCCTGCATTGTTGGAAATTTTATAGTACTTATTGGTAGAACCTTCTCCATTCCAGGCTTTTTCCAGGAATCCTTTTGGTGCGTTGTACCAGCCAGTACCAGCCTCTGTATCATACCGCAGGATATTCATTACATCATTACCCTGTGATCCTTGCCAGAACAGGCTCAAGTCAAAGTTTTTGTATCCGAAATTCATATTCAGGCCATAAGTAAAGTCGGGCCATGGATTACCTATCATAGTACGATCCGCCGCATCCAGTTTACCATCAGGGCCAGCAATCACTTTACCATTGGCATCAGTACCATTTATATCTCTGAAACGGATATCACCCGGTGTAGAAACGCCTTTTTGCGGGCTCTTATCTACTTCTGCCTGGTTCTGAAAAATGCCATCCGCAATCCAGCCAAAGTAGTAACCTACCGGCATACCTATTTCTGTTCTGGTGATAGCTTCGTTCAGGTGAGCAGTTCCGATCACCGGTTCACCACCACCTAAAGTCAGCACCTTATTCTTGAAAGTGGATATGTTTCCTTTAATGCCGTAGGTGAAATCACCCACTTTATTGTTGTAGCCAACGGATAATTCCCATCCTTTATTTTCCATGCTTCCTGCATTAGACCAAGGATCACCAGGGTATCCCATGGTAGTTGGCATTGGTACAGTCAGCAACATATCATTAATCCTTTTGTTAAAGTAATCAATGGTTACATCCAGTTTACCATTAAACAACAACAGGTCCAATGCGATATCCGTTTGTTTGGAAGTTTCCCATTGGAGGGTAGGCAAGCCAATACCACTGCGGCCTGCTCCCAGGTACCCGGTATTGTTATCACCAAAAAGATAACGGTTAGGAATAGGCAGGTTGCCATAGGTAGACAGATAAGCACCTGAAATACCTACATTCTGATTACCTATTGTACCATAGCTTCCCCTTAATTTACCATCGGTGAGCCAGCTCAGACCCGCATTCTTAATAAAGTCCTCCTCTGTAAAGCGCCATGCGGCTGATACAGAAGGGAAAGTTCCCCAACGGTAATCCTGGTCAAAATAAGAGCTCGCATCACGACGGATATTGGCAGCCAGGATATACCTGTCGGCATATACGTAGTTAACACGTCCAAAAAAGGATTGGAGAGAATTAGCATATGTATAACCGGAAGCGCCGGGCAGGATGGTCCCCGCATCAATGATGCGCATATCTTCATCGTTATTAACGATGCCGGATTTAGAAGCACCATAGTTCAACCCTTTGGTCAGCTCTGCCGAAATACCACCTAATGCGGTAACATGGTGTTTACCCCAGGTTTGATCGTAGGTAAGGGTGTTTTCCCATACAAAGTAATTATTCCAGGAAGAGGAATTGCTTACGGTATTGTTGGTCTGGTAGTCAAAAGCATTCAGGCGATAGGATGGTGTAAATCCTTTAGATAAGCCACGGGATAAATCCAATCCGAAATTACTTCTAAAAGTAAGTGGGTCAATGATCTTTACATCCAGGCTGGCACCACCTTTTATCGCAATACCTTCCCATTTGCTCTGACGCATCCGTTCTACCTGCGCAGCAGGGTTAGGCTTGTTTGTATATAATATACCTCCGTATTGTGAAAAAGGGTTATTACCCTCATATCCATCCATAATACGATTATAAAAATCAGGCACATCTTTCAGGTTGTTACGGAATACCGGTGTGATGGGATCCGCTGTCATCGCGCTGAAAATGGTACCAGTATAAGGATTGTTTTCATCCACATTACGACGACTTTCATAGATCAGGCCGATATTGCTGCTGAACTTCACCCTTGGACTGATATCTGCCCCTACATTGGTGCGCCAGGAGATACGCTCATAGTCTGATCCTTTTACAATACCTTTCTGGTTCATATATCCCAGGTTGGTAGCATAGGTAAGGTTTTTACCAGCACCAGTGATACCCAGGTTATAGCTTTGAATAGGTGCATTTTCCTGAATGATTTCCTTCCACCAGTCAGTACCATTACGGCTACCGGTATTGGATTCAACAAATTTCAGTGCCTCTGCAATTTTCTGAGGAGTAGCAAAATCCTGAGGAGGCGCCGCACCTACTGCACTGGCAGCCCTGATTTTATACTGGATAAATTCTTCTGCATTCAGCATGTGCGGGCGTTTCCAGGCAGACTGTATACCTGTATAGGTATCAAAAGTAACGTGCATTTTCTCATCACGTTTGTCTCCTTTTTTGGTAGTAACAATCACCACACCATTAGAGGCTCTGGCGCCATAGATAGCAGCTGTAGAAGCATCTTTCAGGATGTCCATAGCCTCAATATCTGTTGGGTTCAGCCAGGCAATATCTGTTTGTGGCAAACCATCTACTATATACAATGGTGTATTGCTACCATGAATGGAACCGATACCACGGATACGTACAATCGCAGGTGATCCGGGGCTGCCGCTGCTCTGGGTCACCATTACACCGGCTGCTTTTCCCTGTAATGCTTCCGCCGCACTTCTCACCGGTATATTACGCAGGTCTTTTCCATTTACAGAGCTAATCGCACCCGTAATATCCTTTTTCTTTTGTGTACCATATCCCACCACTACTACTTCATTCAGTCCGCTGGTAGATTCGATCAATGTAACCGCCAATGGTGCATTGCCATTCACCATTACTTCCTGTGCTTCATATCCCATGTAGCTAAATACCAGTATGGTACCGTTGGCAGCCGTTAAAGAAAACTGGCCATTAACATCCGTTACCGTACCGGCTTTGCCATTCTTTTCTTTAACAGATACGCCAATCAGCGGATTACCATTGGCATCTGATACCTTCCCCGTGATTTTATCCTGTCTGTCTATTTCCCCTTTGGGAGAAATCACCACCAGTTTCTCATCCACTATTTTATAAGACAGGGTACTATCCAATACCTGTTTCATAATTTCAGATAAGGCTGCATCTTTGACCTGCAAATCGATTTTTCCCAGTTTTTTGATATAGCCGTAATTATAGAAAAAACGGTAATCGCTTTCTTTCTGGATTTTGGCAAAAATCTTGTCTGCCTCTGTTTTTTCAAAGCGGAGTGTAAATTTCTCCTGAGAAAAAACATTAGCGGAAGTATGCAAAAAAGTCAACAGCACTAAGGCAAAACTTAATTTCATAATGAGGAATAGTTTGATTGCCAGGTGGAATACACAGGAATTCCTCCCAAATCTTCTTTTTTTCATAGATTTGTTTTAGAAAGGTTTGTAATCAGGAGCAAGTATTGTTTGATAAGCTGCTTACTCCTATTGAAAATGCATAGCCTTTTTTCCGGGAAGAGTGCCACCTCTTCCCTTTTTTTATTGCCTTCAGCCTATATTATCGCATAGCTAAAGGCCGACCACTATGTAATCAGGTAGTGAAGTTGTTTTTTCATACTGGACTTTTTTGTGTTGATAAAATGTAATCGCTCACTGTCTGCAGCCCCTGGCTGCATGATTCATGGTATTTTAAACTGACGTCGCCGTGCTTTATTTAAAAAGATATATTTCCTTTTTTTCTATCCGGTAACGAAAACCGGTGGTCATTTGTAATAGCCGTAAAGCTTTGTCAACGCCTTCTTTTTCAAACACACCGGCTAATACCTCATATTTTAGCGCTTCATTTTCAAAATGGATATGCACATCAAACTGTCTTTCCATTTTATGCGCTACTTCTTCAAAAGTTTCATTCACAAATGCCAGCTTCTGGTTGAGCCAGGCTGTTTCCATTACCAGGCTGCTGTCCTGGCGATTTATGGGTAATTCCTGTACCTGGTATTTCAAAGCATTCACAGGTCTCATCTCCTGCTGATGATTGGTGGGAACAGCCTCCAATGGCATGATCAGCTTTTCCTGTTTCGACAGGATCACTTTTCTATCCGGGTTATTTCCCATAATCACCTGTACTTTTCCATCAATAACCGTTGTTTCTGCATTACGATCGCCCTTGTACGCTTTTACATTGAATGCGGTCCCCAATACCCGGACGGTAAGGTGATCCGTATATACTATAAAAGGCTTGGTGTGATTCCTCGTTACATCGAAAAACGCCTCTCCTTCCAGTTTTACTTCACGTGCCAGCCCCATGAAGTCATTGGTATAGGTAAGCTTGCTGCCGGCATTCAACCAGATCTGTGTGCCATCAGGCAACACTGCTTTTTTGAGTGTGCCATTGCCAGCTACTATCTCATATTTTACAACCTCTTCACCAGCAGCCCTGCCACCGGTGTGCTGTTTTTTCCATAGCCATCCACCACCTGCCAATAAAACCAGCAGTACTGCTGCCGCTGCCAGCCATGCACTTTTGAGTGGAAACTTCCGGCGTTTTACTTCCGGTACGCCCTCCTCCAGTTTGGACGAAAGTTGTTCCCATCCTGTCAGCATGATATCCTGCTCTTCAACAGGTGTTTCGATATGTTGCCTATTACCTCCAATAGCATGAATCACCTCTTCTACATAACGGTATTCCGGATGCTGCACCAACAAGGCTTCCAGTTCCTGCAGTTCATCCGGACCTGCCGCTCGTCCCAATTTCCGGGCTATCAGTTCCAGTATTCTTTCTGATTTCATTGATACAATAAGGTGCTTCGCTCAAAGGACACACGGTAAAAATGAATTCCCTAAAAGCGCTACAAAAAAATTTACTTCGTTACAAAAAGATGACAATAAAGTAGAGAAGGGAGGTTAATCTTGAATGGTATCCCCTATTATTTTTTTGCTGGATGTGCGCTGCAGAAAGGGCTGCAGCAAATGTGACAGCTTTTTAAGAGCAATCACCAATTGTGCATCCACCGTTTTTGTAGCAATCCCTAAAATATCTGCCACTTCACTATAAGACAATCCATCTTCTTTTACCAGCTTAAAGATCAATTTGCATTTGGGAGGCAACTGCTGAATCGCTGCAGCAATAGCCTGTTGCAATTCATTGGTAAGCAGTAGCTGCTCTGCATTCAGGGATAGCTGAAAATGCTGTACATGCACATTATCAAGGTCCAATTCCTGAAAAGGGATTACTGTACGTAAATGATTCAATGCAGTGTGCTTGACCGCTACATACAGATATACTTTCATGTTGGATATTTTATCCAACACTTTCCGCTTCTCCCAAAGTTTTACAAAAACGTCATTCACTACTTCCTCTGCCATTTGCCTGTTTTTGATAAACGTGTAGGCAAACTGGAAAAGACGGAACACCTGTTGTTGATAAAATGCTTTGAAAGCAAGTTGGTCGTCTTTAAACTGTATGCGATATAGCAGCTCCTCCATAGTGATAATCGTCACCTCCGTATAGCTGCAAAATAGAAATTTTTTTTAAAAAGTACTACTAAATAATAGATTTCTTTATAAATGGTACAGGCAGTTGACTAAATAATCAACTGCCTGCACCTCTTTTTGAAACAATTTTATTCCTTATCCCACCATACATTAGTAGAAACTGCATCCGTTCCCCCCATCCTGTTCACTGCATCCATATAGTTTGCTTCATTTGATACTTTCTCACCAGGAGGGTAAGTCATCCGTTTGATATAATTGCCCGGAGAGCCGTCCTTAGCTTTAATGGTAGAAGGATCGGGCGCTGCAAAAGGCAGCAGCACAGGCTTATGCAGCCGGCGGTGATCATTCCAGGCTTCCAGCGACCCATCAGGAAAAAGCCCTATATATTTCTGGGTAATGATCTTATCCAGGTCGGTATCCACTGGTTTTCCATTAAAACCAGCACCTGAGTTATGGCCAAATTTTACGGTAGTGCCGTAAGCATTGGGGGAAGTAGATTGCAAATACTGGTTAATCACCTCATCCGGAACATTATTCTTTTTCATGGAAATGGTGATCCCTTCTTCGTAAAGACTTTTAGCATCCTTTCCCATATTCCATCCCCGTAAGGCCCCTTCTGCACGGAGGAAACATACTTCCTGGTAGCTCAGCCGGTCATAGGCCCGCATCCCATCGGTATACTTATCTCCCATACGCGCATAATCCTTTACATTATATTGTATTTTGCTTTTATTGGTAGGAGACAGTCCTGCCGGCACGCCTACCCACCGGTATAACATATTATACTTTTTATCTTCTATCATCACCTCATCGCTGGCCTTGGTTCCCTTGTTAGTAACAGCAAAAAACACCGGTCCGCGGGGATCCACTTTGGAAGGTACCCCTACCCTTATCCTGTTGGCTTTAGGGTCCAGTGGGTTTTCAGCTTTATTCTCCGGATTCCCCAGCAATATACCGGCATCGTCATATACCGGTGTTACTACCTGCCCGGTTTCATCTTTAACTACGGGGAAAGGCTGTCCGCCCAGGCCGGTCAGGAGGTATTCCATAGAACGGCTCATCGCCGCACCATCCCATTCATGGCCATAATAGAAATAACCATTTTCCATATTAGTATACTGGGCGGTCCACTGATTAGAGCGCGGGGCTTTAAACTCATCTCCGATATCCCGTAAAATCCCGGCAGCCACCGCCTCTTCTGCATGCAGTTTAGCCAGTTCAGGATCCCTTTCCGTTAAATGCATAGCCAAACGAAGGCGCAGGGAATTGGCAAACCGTTTCCATTTTTCTATCACTCCTTTAAAAATAATGTCCTGCCTGTCGCTCATCGTGTAAGCATCGGGATCCAGTGCCTCTGACGCTTCCTTCAGTTCTTTCAGCAGGTCCTTGTAGATATCTTCCTGCTTGTCGTATACCGCAGGCTTACCTGAACCATCTGCCAGCTGGGAATATGGTACATCCCCATAGATATCGGTAAACCAGGAGGATACCAGGCATTTCATAATACGGGCGATCTGCAATACATTACTTTTCCCTTTCCTGACCTCATTTTCGTAGCGGATCACCTCATTCAGGTTTTTTACCCAGCCGGCATGGTAATTGGCACTCCAGTAGTCATTGTTCCATCCCACTACCGGGAGGTACTGCTGGCTGTCAAACCCTTCATTGGCCACATACTGACTGAATACATCCAGGAAAAGATTTTGTATACGCTGGTGGATACTTACATCCATTCCGGTCCGGAACATCACGGCAGACAGCAGGTAGGCAGCATCTACCTTATCCGCGGAAGCCGCATTGGGATTTACATTCATCTCATCAAAGCCCTTATCACAGGAGCTAAGAGGCATTAATGTCATGGCAGCGCCTAACACCGCCACGGGTAAAGAAATATATCTGTGCTTGATTGTCATAATAATGCGCTTTAATGTTTTACTAGAAACCTACTTTAAGATTTAAGCCATAGCTGCGGGTAGATGGCATCCCTACATATTCGAAACCGCTGGCAGAGGCTGCCATACTTGATTCCGGATCAATACCGGGCACACTATTGTGGATAATCCACAGATTACGGGCAACAAATCCAAGGCTCAGGTCTTTTATAACCGTTCTACTAAGTATATGGCGTGGCAGCTGGTAAGTGAGTGTTACCTCTCTCAACCGGACACTGTTGGCATTATATACAAATGCAGAATTAATGCCCCCGCCATTCAGGCCAGCTACGCGTTTCCAGTACTCTTCAGCGGTAACCGGTACATTGTTCGTTTTTCCATCTTCAAATACACCATCTACTACAAATTTTTCGTCACGCCCATTTACGGTACCTGCGGCAGTACCGTAATAGTACATAGAAGCCAGTGTACCGGAGTAGATCTGGCCACCCTGGCGGATGTCGAGCAGGAAGCCCATACTCAGATTTTTATAGCTGAAAGTATTATACACCCCGCTTGCCCACTTAGGCTGGAAATTACCGAGTAAGGTATTGGCTCCGGAAGCCATTGGTTTGGGCAGTCCGGTTTCATCCACTACCACCTTTCCTTCTGCATTACGTGTAAAGTCTGTTCCGTAAAAGTCGCCATAGTCCTTGCCTTCCAATACCAAAGACATGATCGTGCCGAAATAGGTAAAAATGGATTGTTTTACTTCCGGATGCAGCTCCACCATGCGGTTGGTGTTACGGGAATAGTTGACCGTAATATCCCAGTTGAACCCTTTTTCCTGGCGGACAGGGCTGCCGGTTAAGGTAAATTCAAATCCTTTGTTCTGTACATTGCCCGCATTGATCAACCGGGTATTGTAGCCAGTGGTGGAAGAAACGCCCAGGTCAATAATCTGATTAAAGGCATTCTTCTTATACCAGGTCATATCCATGCCCAGGCGGTTACCTAATAGTTTCAGATCCAGTCCGATTTCTGATGAACGGATAATTTCCGGCATCAGCTCATAGTTGGGACGGGAATTAGGCAGCTCTGTACCAATCGCGTCTGTACCAGGTATAGGCCTGATATCATACGTGGGTGCGGTACCATAAGGGCCACGGTCATTACCTGCTTCAGCGATAGCTCCTCTTACTTTCACCATCGAGATAAAGCGGGGTACTTCCACATTAAAGTTTCTCAGCACCTGGTCTATAATGACACTTCCTACATAAGAAGGATAACCAAAGGAGCGGTTTTTCTTATCCAGCGTGGAAGACCAGTCGTTACGATAGGTATAGTCAAAGAACAGGAAGTCTTTATAGGATAAATTCACAAATCCATACAAGGAGTTCATCCCTCTTTTGGTGATAGAGCGGTTGTAATATCCCGGTGTAGGGCTATTGGTAATGTTCCACAATTTATCTACCAGGAGGCCGGTCGTTTGTCCGCCATCACCACGATAGGTGGCACGCATCTGGTTGCCGCCCAGGCTTACACTAGCCTGCAAGGGACCAAATGTACGGTTGGCCGTCAGGAGGAAGTCGACGTTCGTTTCCTTTCCTGTTCCACTGCCAAAAGAATAAGAACCTTTGTTGATAGCCTGAGAACCTATGGTATTCATAGGTGTCTTCACCTCATTAAAGCTGGCATTGAAATTCATCGTATGCCTGGCCTGTAATTTCAGCCAGTCTGTAAACTGGTATTGCAGGCTGATCAGGCTGAGATAACGGTCGTTATCATCATTGTTCTGCATGTTATATAATACCCAATATGGATTTTGCTCTGTTGGGTAATAAGATCTTGGCATGCCGTTCGCCTCTTCCGGCGGATTCAGTTCTGATACGGTTACAGAACGGGGCATTTTGATAAAGTTGTAATAGATATTATCTGAATACCCACCAGCAAACGGGCGGTTTTTAACGTCCTGCTTGATATAATTCAGTTTCGCATCAATAGATAACTTCTTATTAAACAAGAAAGCATTAATACGGCCGGTAATGTTATCGCGGCTCAGATCATATCCAGGCATAATACTTTCATTACGCAGGTTGGTATATCCCAGGCGATAGGTAACAATATCTGTTCCTCCATCTACCTCTACCGTATTGGTAAACGTAGTACCGGTTTTAAAGAAATTCTTTACCCCGTTGGGATCTGCTTTCAGCGGGCGTTTTTTGCCAGTCCAGTCGGTTACTTCCTGACCAGTTATTTTTGGGCCCCAGCTTTCAATCGTATTGGTATTAAACTGGCCCGAAGTGCCTTGGGCATATTCATTCTGAAAATCATAGAACACCAAGGGGGTTTCAGCGGTAAAACTGGAATTCAGGTTTACCCTTACCTTGCCGGCCTTTCCTTTTTTGGTAGTGATGAGGATCACCCCGTTTCCTCCGCGGGTACCATACAGGGCTGCAGCAGCAGGGCCTTTCAGCACAGAAATGGTTTCAATATCATCCGGGTTGATATTAGACACATCAGATCCCCGGTCCATACCGCCCCAAAGGCTAGTGCCCATTGAAGTCTGGTCATTTTGCAATGGCATCCCGTCAATAACGATCAAAGGTTCATTTCCATCCACTTTCAGGGAGTTAAAGCCGCGGATGATAATTTTGGCAGAACCTCCGGGACCACCACTTCCCTGATAGAGCTGTAAGCCGGCAATCTTACCAGATAAGCTGTTGATCACATTCGTTTCCTTAGCAGTACTCACTTCACTCCCATCGATCTGTTGCATGGAATACCCCAGTGCTTTCTGTTCACGCTTGATCCCCAGAGCGGTAACTACCACTTCCCCAACTTTCTGGGATAACTGTGTCAGCTGGATATTGATCGTGTTGCGGCCTCCCACTGCCTCTTCCTTTGACTGGAAGCTAACATAGGAGAAAAGCAGGGTGTCCTGTGCAGACGGGAGGGTAATGCTGTAATTACCGGTACCATCTGTGATGGCCCCCTTTCCGGTGGCTTTGCTCCGCACAACAGCACCTGGCAAAGGTTCTCCTTTTTCGTCCGTTACCTTACCCGTTACCGTGATCTGTTGCTGAATAGGTGCAGGGCTACGTTTTTCCACCGCGGGTGGCGTTTGCCCCGGCTTGCGGTAAATTACCACACTGGTGCTGGCATTCCGGAAGCTGAGGTCTGTTTCCCCTAATAAAGTGGCCAGCACTTTATCCAGTGCTTCATTCCTAAAGGCTGTAGCCTTTACCTGGAAGCGGGTTAATTCATTGATGTTGTAGGAAAAATCTACGTTCGCCGCTTTGCTGATCTGCATAACAGCTTTATCCAGGGTGCCTGCCGGTATCTTAACAGAAATACGGCGTTCGCCCTGATCGTCCTTAAAAGCAGCTGCATTTAGTGGCAGCCACGTTCCCAGCAGCAGGCATAATAATACGGCGCCTGCCTTCATGGAATTACCCAGTAACTTTTTCTTCATAGTGCTATCCTTTAGCCAGAGATTGAATTTGCCCGAACGAATGGTATTAGCATCGTGGGTACAGGTTGATAAAATCATTATACATTGCAGGGAATGACTGCATCCATTCTGATTGACGAACCAGGTGGCAGGTAGTACTAAATGCCTGTAAAATAAATTTGTACTGGGAAAGAATAACAGTGTCCCTATTGATTGCAGCCGGGTCCGGTGATCAATACGATATCTCCTTTTATAGTGTAGCTGATATGTTGTATATCCCTCAGAATGTCCAGCACTTCGGGTAAAGGCTGCTGACGGTTAAAGCGGATATTATTAGTACAATGCTTAAAGTTATTATGATTATACTGTAGTGTAACATTAAAGGTGTTCTCAATAGCAATCGCTATTTCATCAAAGCCTGCCTGTTTTAATACAATTTTCCCCTGCGTCCAGCTGGCCATTTCATCGACCTCCTGTGTATCCCTGGAAAATGTTTTTTTCATAGCATCGTATTGCAATACCTGACCCGGCATAAGCGCCCCTAATTCATTAAGCTGCTGTTTCACCGCCACCTTTCCGGTCTTAACGGCAACAGCAATGTTATTCAGCTGCGGATAAGATTTAACAACAAAGGAAGTTCCCAATACCTGGACATTCAGTTCTCCCGATTTTACCCGGAAAGGCTGTTCTGCATCAGGCTGCACTTCCACAAAAATTTCTCCTTCATTTAATTCCAGCAGCCTTTCTTTATTACCGAAGGAAGCAGCATATTGCATTTGTGCCCCGGCATTCATCCATACCCAGGAACTATCCGGGAGCATCACCTTTCTTACACTTCCCTTTGGGTTGGAGATCACCACCCATTCAGGCGCCACGGCTTTCTGCTGAAAAAGAAAATGAGAAGCCAGCAGGTACAGGGCAACCGCCGCTGCTATACTCCCTATACTCCACCCTATACGTGCTACCCGCTTTTTCCTGGCCATATCCACAGCCAGTTCATTATTTAAACGGCTTTGATGAATGCGGTCCAGTATTTCCTGCCGCATCTGTGCTTTTGCCTGGTTAGATGAGGGAGTATCAGTATTGGGGGGTATCCTGTACGGGTCGTTTTGATCTTGCTGCTCCATTCAAGTGGATGATTTACGTATTGACGGACAAATGTAATAAAAGTACCAATGTTGATGCATCTGCATTCAGGACAATAACCTGCTTCGCAATTGCTTTAATGCGTAACTAAGTTGATTTTTCACTGTTTGCGGAGATAAGGACAGGTGCAAAGCAATTTCCCGGATGCTCATCTGCTCTTCCCTGCTTAGCTTAAACACTTCCCGCACCCTGGCAGGCATATTATTTATCTCCAGCACCAGCGCCTTTTGCAACTCTTTGGTAGTAAAAGCGTGCAGACTTTCATTTTCGTCCGTAACCGCATTGTATATTTGTGTATGCTGGTGCTTTTGTTGGCAAACTTCCTTGCGTTTTATGTCAATTATCTTATTCTGCAGAGATTGATAAAGGTAGCCTCCCAATGTTTTATGGATCTGTAGCTGGGTACGCTTATCCCATATTGCCAGGAAGATATCGTGTACAATATCTTTAGACAATTCTATATCCTGTGTTTTCCTGAATGCCGCATCAAATACATTTTCCCAATACCTTTCGTAAAGTTCGTTGAAAGCGGGGATATAGTCTGCTTTCATTAACGTCATCAGTTGTAGGTCGTCCTTCTCTTTCAGTGACATAATAATAATGGTTGACTTAATACTGCTTTATGCCAGTGCCAGCAATTTATTCCTTACCAGCAAACAGGCGCCTATGATACCAGCTTTTTCTCCCAGCCGTGAAAATGCCAGTTGCGTATCATTATTTACCAGGCTCAATGAATACCGGTTGATCGCATTCTTTACCGGTAATCTGATATAATCCCCTGTAGTAGCCATACAACCCCCTAATATCACCATTTCAGGATTAAAAAGATTAATCAGCATAGCAATCCCTTTTCCCAATTTCTCCCCTACTTCTGCTATCAGTTCAATCGCCAGCATATCATCATTATTGGCGGCATGCACAATATCTTCCAGGGTTATTTCTTCCGGCTTTATCCCATGCTGCGTTACGATAACAGAGGAAACCCCTTCTCTCAGCTTTTCCCCGAAGTTGCGCAAAAGGGCTATCCCGGAGGCCTCTGTTTCCAGGCATCCCTTTTTTCCACAATGACAGATCAGCTCATTATCAAAAAAAGGAATGTGGCCAAATTCGCCGGAAAAGCCGGACTTGCCGTAATACAGCTGCCCGTTGATCATTACCCCCATGCCAATGCCATGATCCAGGTTGATATACAGCACATTTTTCTCTGTATTTACAATGCCACAGCAGAATTCACCGTATGCCATTGCCCGGGAATCATTTTCCAGGAATGTACGCACGCCCAGCCGGGACTCTATTACTTTGCTGAGTGGCTCTTCATTGAAGTAAAAAAAACTGTAACTATATCCCGTGGCATAGTTGATCCTTCCTGTCAGATTCAGCCCTACCCCCAGTATTTTCTGCTTACTGACGGGCAGCTCTCCCATAAATTCCTGAATGATGCTACACAAGGCATCCAGCGAAGCGGGAGAGTTTTCCAGTGTATAAGGTACCTTACCTTTAAAAGTGACCAGATTCCTTTTAAAATCCAGTAATCCCAGGTTGATATGATATTTCTGCACCTCCACCCCTATAAAAAATCCGGCATCAGGCGTAAGGCCGTATAAATTAGGGCGGCGGCCACTGACTGAATCAATTTTGCCATAATCCTGAATGAGCCCTTCCTGGGCAAGCTCTGTCAGCAGATTGGTTACCTTAGGAGAGCTGGCATTCAGTTCTTTACTTAAGTCGGTGATCGTAGCATTCCCCACATTGGCAAACCACGCAATGATCTTTTTTTTAAGATTCAGGTTCTTGTATGCCACCCCGCTGATATTCTCATTCCCTAATTCCTCAAAAAAAGTTTGGCCACTACCCATTTTTTTATTTCCATTTAGTTGCGCACATTTAGTTGCGCAGGCTTACAGTTTTGCTATCGAAGAAGCCTTTTCTTCATTATATCATCCAAAATAATATATTATTTAAACAAACGCAATCTTTTTAAAAAAAATTATAAAATAAGCTTTTGAGAATAGAAAACCGGAAAAAGCCCTTTCGGGCAGACCAGGCTAACAATTATCAGTTTTTCCGGTGAGTAAAAATATTCAGATCATGACAGGCATCATTGAATAGAAAACCACCTGGTTCTACCTTCATATTCTAAATCAGGGACTATGCATAAATTACTACTCCTCTTTATCATGTCTGGTATCAGCAGCATATTGTATGCACAGGAATTTAAGATAGACGGACAATTACGGCCACGGCTGGAAGTACGGAATGGTTTTGGCCAACTACGTCCTTCGGCTCCGGCTGCTGACCAAACAGCTGCTTTCATCTCTGGAAGGACCCGGTTGAATTTTCTGTATAATGATGCCGGCAATAAAGTAAAGTTTGGATTGAGCCTGCAGGATATAAGAGTATGGGGAGACCATCCGCAAACTACCCTGGAAGAAAACAACAACTTTGGTATCCATGAAGGATGGGCCGCCATCCTTTTTTCTCCGGAATGGGACCTTAAATTAGGACGGCAGGAAATCAACCTGGACAATGCCCGTATTTTAGGTAATCTTGACTGGGCACAGCAAGCCCGCTCTCATGATGCGATATTACTTAATTACAGCGGGGTATTTAACTTAAAAGCCGGTTATGCATTAAGCGCAGGTAAGGAAAGCTTACGTAAGGAAATATATACAATCAGGAATTATAAGAACCTGCAGTTCCTCTGGCTCAATAAAAAAATAAGCCATATAACCATCAGCCTGCTCTTTCTTAATAACGGGATGGAATATACTAAAGACTCTTCCCAAACAGGAGCTGCGGGCCGCGCTGTTGCTTATAGCCAAACTATAGGTGCCCGTATGGAATTCCGTAAAGCGCTATTGGGATTTAACATGGAAGGATATTACCAAGGTGGAAAAGATGATGTTCACCATACCTTAAGTGCATATGATCTTATTGCTGAAGCTGTTGTCAAACCAGATAAATGGCAGGTAACCCTCGGAACAGAAATACTTTCAGGCACTGCTGCCACTACAACTGCACAAGGGGAAAATAGGTCCTTCAATCCGCTGTATGGTACCAATCACAAGTTCAATGGTTACCTCGATTTTTTTTACGTAGGCGGGCGATATAAAGATAATGCAGGTTTACATGACATTTACACCACCGCTGTTTACATGCCGGATCCATTCAGCATAGAAGCAGGCTTACATCTCTTCAATACCATGGTTAAAGTAGTGGATAAAAACGGTGATCAGCTCAACAGATATCTTGGTATGGAAGCAGACATCGTAGCGGGTTATAGACTCTCTCCCGTAGTGAATGTTCAGGGAGGCTTTTCAGTACTCTCAGGTACTGCTACCTTACAAACAGTAGCTGGAGGGGATAAAAACAAATTAAGTACCTGGGGATGGCTGGCCGTCAATATTACCCCTACCTTTCTCCATATCAAAAAATAGTTGCAGCTCAGCCCTGTTACACTTCAAAACAATAAAGGCTTTATGCGGTTTGCATAAAGCCTTTACTTTGCATATTACTGTTGTCTAAATATTTCCCATGGCAGGGTCACTAAAGCTTGCCTTGCCTGTTTCTACACGACCTGCATAACGTTTTTCAAAGTCCTTATTTCCTGCTATTCTTACACTGCAGTCGTACCAGCCGTAACTGTTACCCAACTCCAGCATAATGCTGGCCTGGCTTCCGGCCGACTTCGCTACATTCAGCACCTTCGTAACAGTACCTTTTTTATAAGCATTGTCTTTGATCTCCACGGTTACCTTCTGCTTGCTATCCAGGTTCGTCAACCTGATCTCCACATTACCGGTAAGTGTATTTTTATGTAGTTTGTGGCGACTGTATTCAAAGGAAATATCTACTGCAGGATCTTGGCTGTTTCCTTTAAACTCTCTGAAAAAGCCATTAGGTCCATATGCGCGGAGGTGATAATTCCCATCTTCAAAATCGCTTACCTTCCAGGTATCTGCCAGTGCATCTCCTGCCTTTACGGCATAGGCCCATGCCCTGGCAGCTTCATATGCAGCTTCCTTGCCGGGGTGCTGCACCATAAAATTACCCGGTGCATATACATTAAACGGCGATCCCATCGTACGTTTTCCAAATACTTCATCACGTGCTTCAAACTTCATCTCAAAGTGCTGTTTGTCGGCACTTAATTTACCATCTACATATAACTGATAAGGTAATGCACAGGATGAGCGGATACCTTTTTCCTGCTTGGACATCAAAGGTGATGCATGCGGATTGCGGTTAATTTGTGCGATTTCCTCCGCGTTGAGTATCTTATAATTTGATGGCACATCCTTGAACTTCGCCTTATGCACTGTCTGGTAAAATACCTCTTTATCCGGGAAGGGAGGCACTTCCATCTTTTCACCATTATATGGCCGGAAGATAGAGGTCAGGTCACCACATACCGTACGACGCCAGTCAGTGATATTGGATTCTTCTATTTTCTTGCCAAATTTTTTATTCAAAAAGCCTTCCAGGAATTGCAACGAAGAGGTATGATCAAACACCTCAGAGTTTACCCATCCCCCACGGCTCCAGGGCGATGCCACTACCAGGGGTACACGATATCCAAGACCAATAGGACTCTCCCGAGGTCCATCTTTTTTCATCACATATTCTGCTGCAGTATCGATACCTGCCGATACCTTACCAGTATCTGTTCTCTGCGGATGCGGTGCTACAAATGGAGGTACGTGGTCAAAATCACCATCATTTTCATCATATGCCAGGATAAAGATGGTTTTCTTCCATACTTCCGGATTTTTGGTAAGGATATCCAGCACTTCAGATACATACCATGCTCCATACCAGGGAGCTCCCGGATGATCAGAGAAATTACATGGTGCTACCAGCCAGGACACGGTAGGCAATTTCCCATTATTAACATCATGACGAAACTGGTGCAGTACATCTCCTTTAGGCACCTGCAGCTCCCGGTCCATGTAACCATCTTTATAGCTTAAGGTGGTCAGCTTGCGATAATCAGGATCATTTTTATTGGTAGTAAAGGCCTTTTCACATAAGTTCCTTTCCCGCTGCGGTAATTTTGCAAACTCTTCCGGACTGAACCGTTTGAGCCTGTCTTTTACTACCAGCAAGCTCTTCTTTTTCTGTTCCAGTTGTTTAACTGCCTCAGCTTTGGCCTTACTACCTTCTTCCATAGCCGGAATGCTTTTTTCCAATGCTGCTATTTCCGCAGGTAATTGTTCTCCCCTTTTTTGCAGGTAAGTATAGTGAGTAGGATGAAAACCTACCCGGTATTGGGTAAACCACTCAATCGGATTGTCGGTAAAGTTGGCCAGCCATGAATCTTCTTCTCCTTCCAGTCCGGTATCCAGGCTGATTTCGTTCTGATAAATCCTCCAAGATATATTATTATCTTCCAGGCGCTCCGGAAAGGTAGTCCAGCTTGCTTCTGATCCATAATCCACATCGGAGTTCCATACATTAGCTTTTACGTTACCGCTTTTTTCAGCTCGGATAGTACCAGACCAGAAATAAAGCCGGTTAGGCGTAGTACCTGTTAAAGAAGAACAGAAATTCTGATCACATACGGTAAATGCATCTGCAAAAGCATAATAAAACGGAATATCCTCCCGGGTATAATGCCCCAGTGTTAAAGGGATCTTAGCATAGTCTCTGTTGCCAGACCGCTTGGCCACCAACCACTTATCATATTTACCTTCATTTCTCGCATCTACCTGGTTTTCCCAGGAATGCGGCAATGAACTCATCCAGGTAGATTTTGACTCCTTGAAATCCATGCGGAAAGGAACAAAGGTTTCTCCCTGCTCATTGGATTGCAGCCATACCAGGTTCTTATTAGGCAACGTAATGGCGCGGGGATCATTAAATCCACGTACTCCTCTTAATGCACCATAACAATGATCAAACGAGCGGTTTTCCTGCATCAGGAATACCACATGCTCTGCATCCAGGTAAGTACTACCTACCTTAGGATCAATGGCTAATGCTTTCTGAATGGAAGCAGGCAAAGCGCTAAAGATGCCTGTAGCGCCAGATAGCAGCGCTGCTTTTTTAATAAAATCTCTTCTTGTATCCATAATCTTTTACCAGCGTGATAATTTATAAAAGTATAGTAAAATCTCTCTTTTTAATGGATTCCCGCATGGTGTAACAGAGAATTAAACGAATGTTAACGTGTACAGGTACGGGACTAATTTGCTCTTATTACTTAAATGTAACCAGTTATGACTTGAAAAATAAAAAAAGAAATGAAGAAATCAAGAAATGAATGATGAATGATAAAAAACTATCACCGTCAATTTAGAAAGGTCCCACATACACTATTCCCAGGATTCTGCGTGCCTTAAACAGATTCTACCATGAATAATCTGAGGATAAAAGACAATTCGTAAAGGATAGCCAGGATCACCAGCCAGGCGTGAAAGGTTTTATTGTTTACTTTCATCGCTACCAGGCATAATATAATATGCGCAATATTCCGGATGGGATATTCTAGCTGCTGCATTAAAAAATAATCATTCCCTTTTATCCAGGTATCAACGAAATCGGCCAGGAAACAAATTGCCAATACCCCAAAAAACCAGTTCTTCCTGGAATAATAGTATGCTTCAAATCCATCATACTCCTTTACATCATCCGGGTACAGCAGGGCACACAATGTGTAATAGATCCCGATATATATTACTATAAAGAAATAGGCCGGGAATGTCCAGTGCTTTATGGCACTTAAATGAATTTCCCACCACCAGAAATGAATCAGCAGTAAAAAGACATAGAAGCTCCATAACAGGTGTATCCAGTAGGGCTTACTTCTGCCTGGATGCTGTATAAATTTGATGGCACCATTTAATAAATGCCGGATACTCAATCCCAACATTATACCAATAACAACTTTAACGTGGCTAAATGCTTCCATCTTATTAATATTACGGTCAATAAGGGTTATCCTATAAATTTAAAAATAAATCAATAATTTATTATCTTAACGCTCATGATCCCTAAACTATCTTCCAAATGGCCTTTGGCCCTCCTGATGATTGCATTGACTGTACCTAACAGGCAATCCTATGCGCAAACAGGAAAAGCAGCAAAAGCAGTACTGGTAAAGTCAGAACTGATTATGGACAAACCACCTTTCCCGTCGTCCCATGCATCTTCCATTACTGAATTACCCAACGGGCGCCTCCTGGCTACCTGGTTTGGTGGTACAGATGAAGGAAATAAAGACGTATGTATATGGACGTCAGAAAAAAAAGATGGAAAATGGGCACCTCCTGTACAGGTAGCCGATGGTATCATTGATGCCGGGACGCGTTATCCATGCTGGAATCCGGTGTTATTAACCACTGCTACCGGTAAGGTGCTCTTGTTCTATAAAGTAGGCCCCAGACCGTCACAATGGTGGGGGGAAATGAAATATAGTACAGATAATGGCCAGTCCTGGTCCAAGGCAGAGAAACTGCCGGAAGGCATACTCGGCCCCATCAAAAATAAACCTATTCAGCTGGCCAATGGCGATATACTGCATCCCTCCAGCTGGGAAAGCGTAAAGGGTAAAATATGGAAAATTCATGTGGAGAAATCTGACAGTACCGGTCATAATTGGTCCAAAACGGAAATCGATTGCGGTGACTATGGTGTTATTCAACCAAGTATCTTAACTTATCCCGACGGCCGGCTGCAGATGATCAACAGGAGTCTGCAAAAGGTGATTGTTCAAACCTGGTCGGATGATAATGGTAAAACCTGGTCTCCTTTAACCGCGCTCCATGTAAAAAACCCCAATTCGGGTATTGATGGGGTAACGCTGAAAAACGGCCTGCAAGCCATGGTATACAATCCTACTGTAAACAGTAAAAATTCTGATGGCCGTAATGTGCTGAATGTAGCTGTTTCCAAGGATGGAGAAAACTGGACAGACGTATATGAACTGGAAAACGTACCCAAGGGAGAATTCAGTTATCCGGCTATCATACAGGGTAAAAACGGACACCTGTATATTACTTATACCTATCACCGCCGTAACGTAAAATTTGTGGAACTCCGCCTTAAATAATTATACTGATAAAAAGGAAAGAGATAGGCTGCAGGTATTATACCGGCAGTTTATCTCTTTTTCTTTTTTCTTTTCTGTTCCCGGAGGCTATTTTCATGCTGGTCAATCAGGAGTTGCCAGTTATCATTAGGGGTATCTTCCGAAAAGCTGATGGTTTCACGGTATTCATCCTTTTCAATTTTCATCTCCTGTATTTCCTTGCCCAGGAATTTTTCAATTTCTTTCAGTACCGGTTTTTCCTCGTCACTACAGAATGAAACTGCTTTTCCTTTCTGTACACCACGTCCTGTACGACCTACCCGATGCACATAGTTCTCCGGTACATCCGGTAAATCATAGTTTACTACATAATCAACATTGGGAATATCAATACCACGGGCACTCACATCAGTAGCAATCAATATTTTCACGTCGCCCTTTTTGAATTCCTTCATTACCTGCAGGCGGTCGTCCTGTTCTTTTCCACCATGCATGGTAAGTGTTTCCACCCCTACCCGCTGCATTGCGTTAAACACTCTTTCTGCCCGTACTTTGGTACGTACAAAAACCAGGATCTTACTTTCCGGGAATTCTTTAGCCATACGCTCCAGGAAGAAACGTTTGTCATCCATTTTCACATAGGCCACTGAATGGGTTACATTTTTGGACACCGGATCCTGTGGAGAGATCTGTATGCGTATGGGATTAGTTACAATGGAATAAGCCAGGTCTTTAATGTCTTTATCAATAGTAGCGGAGAAGAACAGCGTTTGATGTTTACGCGGCAGGAACTTCATCACATCCCGTATATCTTTGATAAATCCCAGTGCCAGCATATGATCCGCTTCATCCAGGATGAGTATCTCTACCCGGCTTAAATCAATATGCTGCTGGTTAATAAGGTCAAACATCCGGCCGGGTGTAGCGATAAGAACGTCTACCCCCTTTTCCAGCTTTTTGATCTGCGGGTCCTGATCTACCCCGCCGAACAAACCCAGTATTTTGAGCTTTGTATATCTGGCGATTTGTATAAATACTTCTGCTATCTGAATAGCCAGTTCCCTGGTAGGCACCATCACGAGGCATTTTACCTGCCCGGGAATTTTGGTAGTACGCTGGCGCTGCAACATATGTAGTACCGGGATAGCAAAAGCAGCTGTTTTACCGGTACCGGTTTGTGCGATAGCCAATACATCATCTCCATTTAAAATGGAAGGAATTGCCTTGTACTGAATGTCTGTAGGTTTTTTAAAACCCAGCTCTTCCAAACTCCTTTTTATCTCTTCGGAAATGCGGTACTGTTCAAATTTCATGTTCGGTCTTTGATCCTGAAGCATTATGCTTAGGGCCACAAAGGTAAAAATTTGGCCCGTAATCAGCGGAAGTATCTTTCTATGTGGGGTTTCCTGCCAGCAGGCAATCTATACCCGTTCATGCCGGGGTACAGCATATTATTTCTTCTTCTTCTTTGCCGGCTGGGCTATCAGGTTAAAAGCCAATGCCAGGTTTATCCAATACGCCAGCCGTTTCCTGGTGGTCAGCACGGATTCACTTACATATACATAGCCTTTCATCATGCGGCCTCCATGCACCATTGGGGTACATCCTTCCTCTTCCAGCACCGTTTCATTGAGCGCAGGATCCAAACGCAACATTATCCGGCCCGTATTCACCCCTACACACATTTTATCATCTACCATAAAACACAAACCACCGAACATCTTTTTCTCCTCTACCTTTCTGCCCGTATCAGCTATCAGCTCCCGGATATTGTCAGTAAGCTTTTCATCATAAGACATAAAACAGGATTTTAAATCTGAAAATAAATACTTGCCTACGCATTCAGCAGCTGCTGAAAATGATCTATAAACTGTCCTACATGATATCCGTCCATCAATCCATGATGTACATGTATGGAAACAGACATTACCTTTTTACCATGCACCTCTTTCATCTTGCCAAAAGATATTTTTGGAATACAGTCCTTAAAGGAAAAACTCCGGGCATGCGACAACGATGTAAAATCGATCCATGGCATGGAAGAATAATGAATCACATTTTCTCCGCTATTGGCAGGTATCAAACCGGTGGTAGCCTGTACCTGGTCTATTTCCAGCTGTGCAGCCGTTGCAAAGTCGGTAAACTGCGGATGGTAATCCATATAGGCAAACCCAAAAGTGCCATCCGGACGGTTAATGGTAGGTGATGCATGCACCACTTCGTATTCATAAATGATATCATCTATGATCCTGTACCGGAATGGCGCAATCGCATTTGCCGCAGCCAATGATTTGTGCAGATACCAGAGGAAAAAGGAATGCCCCTGTTCTTTGGCAGTATGATAAGCCTTGGTGCAGTCTACCGATACACAAACTCCAAAAAAAGGTTCTTCAAATTGTTTAAAAAATTCATAGTGCGCCTTTCTGGGCCAGGTAGTTATATCCAGTATCTTTTTCATGATAATAATTCCGGTAAAATATCAGTGATTGTTTGTACTTGTTTAAAACGTTCGTGTGTAATCGTTTGTACCACCTGCTCATGCTCCCAGGTAGTATGATAAGGTATGTGGATACCATATCCGCCGATTTCCAATACAGGGATGACATCAGACTTTAATGAATTGCCGACCATCAAAAAAGATTCCGGTGCAATATCCAGGTGCCTGATTAATTTGGTATAATCTGCCTGCTGTTTATCACTCATGATTTCAATATGATGGAAATAATGTGCCAGTCCGGACTTCTTAAGTTTCCGCTCCTGGTCCAGTAAATCACCTTTGGTAGCCACTACCAGGCGGTATTCTTTTTTAAGCGCCTGTAATACCGCTTCTACCCCTTCCAGCATTTCAATAGGCCGCTCCAATAATTCCTTGCCATACTCAATGGCTTTCACTATCACATCCGCGCTCATTTTCTTATCTGATACCCGCAAGGCGGTTTCAATCATGGAAAGCATAAACCCTTTGACACCATATCCATACAGTGACAGATTAGCCATTTCTGTTTTAAACAACTCCTGGGACACATTATGATGCGGTATAAAATCTTCCAGCAGGGTACAGAATTTCCGCTCTGTTTCCTGAAAAAACGGCTCATTTACCCACAGGGTATCATCAGCATCAAATGCGATTACTTTTATCCGGTCCTTATTCATGATAATTTAAACAGCTTAATTGTTGATCAACTTTGAATGGAGGGTTATGTCAAAGCTCCAAATGTAAGTCTTTTGGGATAAAATCAAATAAGGAGCGATGGTATCAGTTTAAGCCGTAAATACAAAAATATTTGCGTAACCGAATGGTTTCACATATATTTACAACCGAATGGTTACATGATCCGTTTCCCTCATGAGGAAACGGTGTACCAGCACCCAAATAATCATCATCCATCATCAAAAACTAAGTAACATGAAAAATGAACCTGTAGTATTTGAGCGCACCTTTAACGCTCCGGTAGCAAGGGTATGGAAGGCCATCACTGATAGTAATGATATGCAACAATGGTATTTTAATCTGCCGGGGTTTAAACCCGAAGTAGGATATGAATTCCAGTTTACGGCGGGAGATGATCCCAAACAATACCTTCATCTTTGCAAAGTAACGGAGGTAGTCCCAGGTAAAAAACTGACTTACAGCTGGCGGTATGATGGTTATGAAGGCAACTCCTTTGTCACCTTTGAATTATTTCCGGATGGAGATAAAACCAAACTGAAGCTCACACATGCCGGACTGGATACCTTCCCAACCAGCAATCCTGATCTGGTTAAAGGAAACTTTGTACAGGGCTGGACACAGATTCTGGATACTTCGTTAAAACCATTCCTGGAAAAAGCAGCTTAAAAACAAGGAGGGTATCCTACATTTGAGTATGACTCAACCGCCACTGCTTACCCATAATAATAAGATAAATATTCTAGCCATCTCAGGAAGTACAAGAGCGCAATCCTCCAATCTTGATCTGATAAAAGCCATTGCTGATCTGACGGCCGACCGCTTTTCCATCACCATTTTTGAAGGATTGTCTGTACTTCCTCATTTTAATCCGGATCTGGACCTGGACACAGAAAATGCACCACCGGCCGTAGTAAATTTCCGTCAGCAATTACAAGCAGCGGATGGGGTACTGATATGTACCCCCGAATATGCGGTTGGTGTGCCGGGAACCTTGAAAAATGCGCTTGACTGGACCGTTTCCAGTATGGACTTCTCTCAAAAACCAGTAGCGCTGATCACTGCCGCCACTTCTGGCATCACTGCACACAAAGCCCTGTTGGGTACCCTTTTAATCATTGAATCTAAAATAACGGACGAAATGCAACTGGTGGTATCCTCCGTTAAAACCAAAGTAAGTAAAGCGGGAAAAATAACGGATCCGGACACCCTCTTCCAGGTGAACAAACTCATCCATGCTTTCACGGATGTTATTACCGGGAATGGTGTTCCTGTGTATTTACCAGCACCTTCTGCCAGATAAGGCTTCAGGCATTCCCATACCGGGGAAATAACTTAATTTTACCCCAGTAACCCTTATCTCAATAATACCTGTATGGTCATGAATTTTTTCGTAAAAAATAAGCATGCCATCCTTTATGGCATGTCTTTGGCAATACTGCTGTTTTTACTTAAATGGCTGGAGTTGCGGCTGCTGATCATTGACCATGCCTTTGAAATTTATATTGGTGCCATCGCCCTCATTTTTACTGCATTGGGTATCTGGCTGGCATTAAAACTCACCCGTCCCAAAGTAAAAACCATCATCATTGAAAAAGAAGTATATATACAGGAGCCTCCTGTCAATTTCATGCTCAATGAAAATGAGCTTGCTAAAACAGGATTAAGCACCCGGGAACTGGAAGTATTGCAACTAATGGCGGAAGGATTGAGTAACCAGGAAATTGCCGCCCGTTTGTTTGTTTCTTTAAGCACCGTTAAAACGCATTCCTCCAATCTCTTCGAAAAAATGGACGTAAAGCGCAGGACCCAGGCAATCGACAAAGCTAAAAGACTGAGTATCATACCATAACAATAATAATACTTAAGTACAAATATCCGGTTTAGTCCCAAAATCATCCTAAAGTATGACCGGAAAAAGCGCGTTATTCATCAATTTTGAGCCTAAACGCTACCATATGAAACCGATGAAAAAAAATGTACTGACCTTCGGCCTTATCTCCGGACTTATTATTACCATCATGATGGTGGTGACTGTTGCTGCCTGTTATGGCAACCCGGATTTTGAAGGCAACAAAGTACTTGGCTATGCAGCCATGATCATAGCTTTTTCCCTCATATTTGTGGGGATCAGGAACTTCAGGGACAAATACAATAATGGGGTGATCACTTTTGGAAAGGCCTTTAAAATAGGGTTGTATATTACCCTGATTGCTTCCAGTGTTTACGTAATTGTATGGCTGATAGACTACTATCTCTTTGTGCCCGATTTCATGGACCGGTATACAGCGCAGGTGCTCAAAGCCGCCCAAAAAGATGGCGCTACGGCTGCTGAGCTGACAGCGAAGGCTAAAGAAATGGCCAATTTTAAGGAGCTGTATAAAAATCCGCTGATGGTGATACTGATTACCTATGCGGAGATTTTTCCAATAGGTATCCTCATTACAGTGATCAGTGCCCTGATATTAAAAAAGAAGCAACCCGGTCATTTGCAGCCTGCTAATTAATAGTTTCCTGAGAAGGGGCTGAAAATGGCAGTGCTATATGCCATTTTCACCCCTTTTTATATTGTCTTGTCCCGCTCTCCAAATATCAGATAGTCCATGGAGAACTTTCCCGGCCCCAGTACCAGCAATACAAGCGCGATAGACAGATACACCATAGGGAGTTCAAAAGAAGATCCTCCTGCTAAGTTTACAAAAGCATCTCCAAATACAATCAGGTGAAAATAAAGGGCTACCATCATTGTACAGGCAATGCCCAGGGATGCTGCCGGTGTAACTATCCCCAGCACCCAGGCAATACCTCCTAAAAATTCGGCAACAGCAGCGAGGAACTGGAAAACACCCGGTATCTCTACTGGTCCGCCCGGGGGTACCCAGGAAGCTGGTTGCTGAATCTTTTGCCAGCCATGAAAAACGAAAGCTGCACCTGCTACTATACGTAACACCAACAGTACAATAGCAACGGTATTGGACGTGCCTGGTTTCCGGAACCAGTTCTGATCAATTATTGAGGCCATTTTAACTGGATTTAAGTAAAGATTTATTTGCTTATACACAGCAGTGTATAGTATAGCAACACATTCCCTGAATCAAATGTTTGCATTTTTAATATTCTCAGCACATATGAAACATTTGTATCTTTATAGTACATCTGTTTATTTCAGTAACCATACAGGGAGGCATTATGATTTACCAGCAAATACCACCGCCTGCATCACTTAAGGATTATATCCGGTATTACTGGGTATTGGAAAGCCATGCTGCCGACCCGGCAGCTACTTCTTTCCGGACGATGGCGGATGGATGTCCTGGTCTTATTTTCCAGCACCCGGATGAAGGGGTATTATATCAGAATAGCAAGCAGCTCCCGGGAATTTTTTTATATGGGCAGGCCACCAGGCACGCAGAAATACGTATTGCCGGAAAATTTAGTACCATAGGGATTTATTTTTATCCCAACGCACTTAAATCTATCTTCGGATTTAATGCGGAAATCCTCACCAATACCTGTCTCAACCTCGATGAAATGGCCTTAAAACAAGGCTATTACCTGGCAGAACAACTTGCCGGCACCACTGCTCCCGCAGACCGGATCGGCATTATTTCCGCTTACCTGCTTTTTCTGATCAGAAAAAACAGCCATCGTACTGATGAGGCCATGCAATATGCCTTATTCAGCATACTTCAAACAAAAGGCAGCATTCCTCTGAAAGAACTGCACGAAAAATTACAACTCTCCGAAAGGAGTTTCGAGCGTAAGTTTAAACAATACATAGGCATTTCTCCTAAATTATTCTCCAGGATCTCCCGATTCCAGGCATCCCTGGACCAACTGAGAAACAATACCTATGATAAACTCTCAGATATTGCTTTTGGCAATGATTATGCAGATCAATCCCATTTTATACGTTCATTCAAGGAATTTGCGGGCTGCTCCCCTTTTCAATACCAGAAAACATCCATTGAAGTAATGGAAAACTTCTCCCAGCTTACTCAATAGCCCGGCTGTCGGTTTTATTCTATTTTAACCCGTATGACGCCACTAATTTTGAGTCATAAAACAAATGACCCATGAAAGTAATTATTTTTGGCGCCTCCGGAGGTACCGGCACCCAACTGGTAGAACAAGCCCTGGCACAGGGACATACTGTAAAAGCTTTTGTACGCAACCCTGCAAAATTTCAACTCAGGCACCCGCAACTGTCCGTTTTTCAGGGAGATATATTAGACCCCGTTGCGGTGGAACATGCTGTGAAAGATCAGGAAGCAGTACTATCTGCTATCGGTTCACCAGCGAATAAAATAGGTAAAATACGGTCGCAAGGCACACAAAATATCATCCTCGCCATGCAAAAAACAGGTGTCAGGCGTTTGGTGTGTCAAACATCCCTGGGTTATGGCGATAGCCGCAAGGTGCTGGACAGTACTCCCTTTTATTTTAAATACCTGATTGTCCCCTTTATCTTAAAAAAAGGATTTGCAGACCATGCCCTACAGGAAGAACATATCAAACGGAGCCAGCTGGACTGGGTAATTGTACGCCCCGGCAACCTGACAGATGGGGTACGTACCGGTACTTATCAGCATGGGTTTTCACCGGCAGCCCCTCACCTTAAGGTAAAAATTTCCCGCGCCGATGTAGCTGAATTTATGCTGAAACAATTAACAACGGATACCTACCTCCGTAAAACACCTGGGCTATCTTACTAACGCCTGTATGAAAAGATAGCCGTTTAAGTGATCTTAAAAGATATAAATATCTATATTTGCGCCCCGGATTACTATTAATTGGCACAATTTTTAGTATCTCTAAAACCCATATCTTAAATATTAAACCTAAAACGGAAACATGAAAATGATGAAAAAAGCATTGCTTTTATCCATTGGCGTTAGTATGACAGTGCTCTCCGCATGCAGTAAAAAAGACAATAACCCACAACCAGGCCAGGGTGCCTGCTTAGCAGATCAGATTACCATGACGCAAACGAAAGTGGAAGATTATCCAAGTAGCAATACGGTTTTTGTAACATTTGATATCAAAAACACTTCCACTACAAATTATGATATCACAGAGGGTGCAAAAATGATTATGGTAAAAGCAACTGTCACTACTACTGACAATACAAACTACGAAGAAACCTCACCATTACCGGTATCCGCCAATCTATCTGCCGGAGCTACTGCATCAGGAATGATAAAGATTGAATATGGTGCTGGAAAAAAGTTTAAAAGCTATAAGATAGAGAAGTCTTGTAAAAACTTATAATAAGAAAATTCAGTAAAAAAGTGCAAGCGTCTTATCTACAGATAAGGCGCTTCTCTTTTCTGATCATCACTATATCTCTTTCACCAAGTACACCGCAGGTACCGGCACTCCATTAAAATCAACGGCTTCTCTTCCTTTTACAAAGCCCTGCGTTTCCAGAAATGTAGTTAAAGGATGATCACGTTGAGTAACCAGCCACATTGCCTCAAACCCTTTGTAGGTAGCCATACACTTTTCAATTAATGATTGCCTGGCCACTGTATCAGCGTATGCATGTAATATTTCAAAATCTACCAGATGTACTACTTTTTTTCCTGCATACCCTTCCTGTACAGGTCCTCTGGAAGTTAAAAAAGCATATCCCGCAGGCACCCCATCCACATATGTGATCAACCACTGATTAGCGAAATTATTGATTTGATCCACCAATGTTTTAGGCGTATATCTGTTGGAGAGATATTGCGTTAAAGCTGCCGGTGTAAGGGTCTTTGAAAACCTTTCCTCCGCACTGGTAGTTATCAGGTGTAACAACTGGCTCACCGTTTCATCAGAGGCTACCCTGAATTTTGTTATGATCTCTGCTCCCATTTTAATCCTTCTTTTAAATTGAATGATAAAATTAGGCAGATTCCGGGTAGGGATACCGGTACACAATGCAAAAAACTAATCGGTACAGATGAGGGTATGTGCGGTTTGTCCGGCAAGCCGGATCGCTTTTTCTTTGGTCCGCGAATACTTGTCTGCAAACACTACCCTGAAAAAATGATGATACACCTGTGCAAATGAAAAAGTATATCCTGGCGTAAAGCGGATACCCGCCTTTTCACAATAGCTGTAAAAAGCGGTCATATCTACCCTGGCATCCATTTGTACCCACATATTGTATCCTCCTTTTGGAGTACTGATGCGGGTACCGGGCGGGAAAGCAGAAGCCAGCAAGCCCAGCGTATGATAAGCCTGTTTGGCCAGCTGCATACGGAACGACCGGATATGCCTGTCATAACTGTTTGATTGCAGCAATGCTCCTACAGTTTCCTGATAGATGGGCGCCACGGTACTGCCTATTGCAAATTTGAGCTGTTCCGCCCGGTGAAAAAATCTGCCTGCCGACAACCAGCCCAGCCTGACACCAGCTGCTAAAGATTTGGAGTAAGAGGTATAAGTCATTACCAGCCCACTGTCATCAAAAGCCTTTATATTACAGGGCCGCTGCTCCGTGAAGTTCAGGTCGCCGTATACATCATTTTCTATCAACACTATCTGATGCAATTGTGCCAGGTGAAGTAAATATTTTTTCTGATCGTTTGACAACAACGTTCCTGTGGGGTTATGAAAGTTAGGCGTTACTACAATCGCCTTTACCGTGTGTTTTGTACAAACCTTCTTTAAATAATCAATATCAAATCCGTTATTAACATCCACTGGTATCTCCACTACTTTCAGCTTTAGCATCCTGATTACTTCCAGTATAGAGAAGATACACGGGCTTTCCAATGCTACCACATCTCCCGGAGCGCATACCGATGCCAGGGCAATATACAGCGCCTGCAAAGCACCATCTGTTATAATCAGTTCTCCGGCATGCAATCCCGTGTGATACTGTGCAGCTCTCCGAACAATCTGCTCCCTTAAATGGAAGGCGCCATTAGCAGGGTAATATCTCAGCAGTCCAATTCCCTGTGACCTGATTACCTGCTGCATGGTACGTAATACCAGTTTTTGCGGGATAAAAGCATCCCCTGCCGCTGCCACATTAAACTCGGAAAAAGCGTTTCTCTGCTGGTTCCAGGTGGTGATAGCAGACAGATGATGTTTAAACACCGCATCCCGTACAATTACCGGCTTACTTTTGACCGGCGTGTTTTCCTGATGCTGGTGGGCACTGGCACTTACGTAATACCCTGACTTCAACAAACTCTCCACCAGCCCTTTGGCTAAAAGATAATCGTAGGCATTTTGTATCGTGCTGATGCTGGTATTAAACTTCTCTTTCAATATCCGGATAGACGGCAACCTATCGCCGGGCCGGTATCTTCCAGCAATAATATGTTCTTCAATTTCAGCTGCAATAGCTTCGTACTTGTAATGTTTCATGCACTCACTGTACCAGGTAAATTTACAATTTCAATAGCTGTATGCTAAAGATACCTTGTTCATGGCATATATGCTACACAATTCATTAACTTGCCGGGGTTCTCTGAAATAAGGCTTATGAAAAAATTAGAAACACGATGCATCCACCCGGTGGAGCTGGAAGAAGATAGTAAAGGCGCTGTTACCGCCCCGGTATTCCTTTCTGCTGCCTATGATTACCAGGATGCAGCCGAACTACGGTATCCGGGTTTTTATTCTACCTATAACCAGCAGCGGGTAGGAAAGATTATGGCACAGCTGGAACAGGGCAATTGGGGCATGCCATTCAGCTCAGGTATGGCAGCTATCAGTACGGCTATCCTCTCTTTTGCCGGCCAGCATGATCATATTATTTTCTGCCGGGACCTGTACGGCGGCACCTTCCGCCTGGCAGAAGAAGAGCTGCCTAAAAGAGGGATCTCCTGCAGTTATGCCGCCCATTCACCGGAGCAGTTTAAAGCCCTCCTGCAACCCAATACAAAAGTTATTTACATTGAAACACCTGCAAATCCACTGCTCAGTATAGTACCCCTCAAAGAGATTGCAGCACTGGCTAAAGCACATGGTGCGATTACAATTGTAGACAACACTTTTGCTTCTCCCATTAATCAGTTACCACTGTTACATGGCATCGATATCTCTGTGCATAGTGGCACCAAATACCTGGGTGGGCATAATGACCTGCCCTTTGGCGTACTGATATCGGCCAGCGAAGCGCATAAAGCGAGGATCCACGCCACCGCAAAGCTATATGGTGGGTCACTGTCTCCTTACGAATGTTACCTGGTGGAAAGAAGCCTTAAAACGCTGGCATTAAGAGTACAACGCCAGAATGAAAATGCGTTTAAACTGGCGGAATATCTGTCTGCCCAGCCTCTGACCAGACAAGTTTATTATCCCGGGCTACCTTCGCACCCCGGTTATGCTATCGCCTGCGAACAGATGACTGGTTTTGGGGGCATGCTGTCTTTTGAGCTGGATATCCCGGCTGAAAAAATCCCGGCTTTCTTAAAAGCACTCCGGATCATCAGTCCTGCACTAAGCCTGGGAGGGGTAGAAAGTCTTATCTGCGCACCTGCCGTTACTTCCCACCGGGGATTAACGCCAGCCCAGCGGCAGGAACTGGGAATAAAAGATAATCTGCTACGTTTGTCTGTGGGTATTGAAAATGTGGATGATCTGATAACAGATATTGATACCGCCATATCAAAGGCCATGCATTAACAGGCAGGGCTAGGTAAACTTTACCTGCTCTCCTGCTTTTATTTCCCTGCCACGCTGGCGCTGTGCTTCCGCAAAAGCCTCATCCGGCAAGGGTTTAAATCCCCTGGGGGCTTTATGCGCCGGGCCTTCGTAGATCCCTACAAAAGGTTTATTATACATTCTCCGGCTTACCGGGTCCGTCATCCTGAAATACTGTACATACCAGCCCTTTACCGGCTTGGTATCCACAGGAGTTTTCCTGCTCACCAGTTGCCGGTTGGCCAGTATCTTATCCAGGGTAATCAGCTCGATGGCCTTAGCCGTAAAAAAGTAGACCTTTCTGCCCCGCAAGGAATGGCCGCTTTTAAACACGCCTGCATGATGCCATTCGGTGGCAAATATCTCCAGCTCTTTTGCTGTAATTTTTGCATGGAATTTTTTGGACAATAATGCAGCCACTTCACCTGCTTTTAGTAGCCCCTTTGTTTCCGCATCCTGATAGTTCTCTGATTTTCCCTGCTGCAGATAATGGCTCATTTTCATGGCGGAAAGTTACAGGTATTTATTTTATTTCTGGTCTGAATATCAATAGCAGCAAGGTTATTCCATTGTTGAATACCGGATAATAAAAAAATATGTAGCCATTTAACTACATTTACCTATATTTGTAGCCAAATGACTTCATAATGGAAAAAAGAAGAGATGTGTTTCAGGCAATTTCGGATCCTACCCGCAGGGAGATCATACAGCTGGTATCGCACCAGCCCCTTAATCTCAACAGCATAGCAGGGCATTTTGACTCCAGCCGTCCTACGATATCGCAGCATATTAAAATACTGACAGAATGTGGGTTGATCATTATAAAAAAGCAGGGGCGGGAAAGGTATTGCGAAGCCAAACTGGAGCAACTTGCAGAGGTATCTACCTGGGTAGAACAGTACCGGAAATACTGGAATGAAACAATTGATGCAATGGAAATTTATATAAACGATTTACAATCTAAAAAAACAAAAAATGACAAACAAAAATGAGCTTTTCGCAACGGTCCAGGAGCAGGATACCTTCATATCCCGGACCATTAATGCACCCCGGGCCCTGGTATTTAAAGCCTGGACAGATCCTGAACATTTGAAGCACTGGTTTGCCCCCAGGGGTTGCAGCCTGCATTTCACCGCGATAGATGTACGGCCGGGAGGTGGCTTTCACTCCTGTATCCGGACACCTGATCTGAAAGACTGCTGGTGCAAGGGTACATATCTTGAAATTGTTGCGCCTGAAAAGATTGTGTTCCGGATGGCCGTGTCGGATGAACATGGCAACCTGATCTCATCAGCAGAAGCAGGCATGGCACCAGACTGGCCCGAGGAAACAACCGTAACGGTTACATTTGCGGAAGAAGGGGAAAAAACAAAATTCACGCTGCATCAAACAGTAGCTGAAACACTGGCCAAACGTACCGGCGCTTACCCAAGCTGGCTGGACATGCTGGATATCCTGGAGGCGCAACTGCAGCAACACTCAGGTACATCCAGATAGTACGAACAAAGTACCAGCCCCTCGTATTTGTACTAGCTGATTTCAAATTCAGGCGCGTATGTTACCACACCGGTAATATGATCCAACGCATGGGGAAATAACTCCTTCCCCATAAAAGCTGCCGCAGGCACTTCAAAAGGTGCCGTAATATTCCATTTTTCTGCAGGAACAAATCCAAATCTTGGATAGTAATGCGCGTGCCCCAGCACGATCACCGCATTATAGCCGAGGCGGGCAGCCTTTGCCAGTCCTTTTTCGACCAGCAACGTACCAGCGCCTATTTTTTGATATTCCGGTAATACCGCCAGCGGGGCAAGGGCCAAAGCAGTAGCTTCCCTTTGCCCTGCTGCGGTTATGCTGATCCTCGTAAACAGGATATGCCCTATCAGTTTATTTTCATAAATGGCTACCAGGGAAAGCGCGGGGATAAATGCGGTACTGTCCCGCAAACGATCTACCAGCAGGGCCTCCTCTTTTCGCCCAAATGCCTGCTCATTAATATTAAAAACAGCCTCCTGGTCCGCTTTTATCTCTTCCCGGATTGTAATTGCAGTTACTATACCCATTGCCTTGATTTAATGAGGTGATGCCCACCTGTTGCCGGTGCACCTCCCTAATACCAAATATAGCCCAATTCAACTATACTGCTTTCCACACGCTCCTGCTACATTTCCTTACACATTATCCAGATATAAACCGGAGATATTCCGTAGATATCCCATAGATATTCCGACTAATCCTATTGTCGGGATATCTACGGGATATCTACGGGACATATACGGGATATCTACGGGATATCCATAACGAAACGTAGGTCCATGGCAGGGTTTACCCGGATTTTACCCAGGCTTACCTACTTAAAATCCGGTTCCCGGTGTTTTTAAAGTGTAAGTACGACTCTTCCTGTTGCGTTTCTGCTTTCTATTGACCGGAATGCTGCGGCCACTGCTGTATAGGGGAATACCGCCGCCTCTGACTTCAGTTTACCTTCCTGTATCCAGGTGACCATTTCATGCCACCATTGCTGTTTATTTTCCGGCGTAGCATGGTATATAGATGCGCCTGTAATACGGTTGGCTTTAAGCGCCAGGGTATTTCCGTCTATGGTCATACTTTTTTCCGACATATTACCATAGGCCACCATGGTACCACCTGGAGCGATCATAGCAGCCAGGGTCGTACCGGTATCTCCGCCAATGGCATCCAGGATCAGGTCGGCTCCTGTATGGTTCGTAGCCTTAGCTATCTGCTCCTGCCAGTCGGCATCAAAATAGCTGCAGGCATAGGTAGCTCCTAAGGACTTTGCATAGATTACTTTTTCTTTATTCCCTGCAAGTGCAATAATGTTCTTCCCTCCTTTAAGCCTAGCCAGCTGTACTGCAAAGGAGCCTACACCACTTGCTGCAGCAGTAATGATCACGGACTGGTAATCTTTAGCCTGCTCCAATAGATACCGGGCGGTGAGACCCTGTGATAATAGCCCTTGCGTAGGGGGAAGGCCGGGTGGAATTAAAAAAACGTCTTTTGCATTGATGACTACAAATGCAGCATAGCCATTGCCTGCTATCCCTGTTACCCGTTGCCCTGCGGTAAGATGTTTTACGTTGGCGCCTACAGCTTCAATCACTCCTTCTATCTCTGCCGGCATCTTCGCGGGTAAAGGGTAAAATGCCCGGTATTTTCCCTGCCGGATAAGCACACTCGCGTAATTAATACCGATGGCTGTTGTTTTGATAAGCACTTCTTCTGCCTGGGGCAATGGCTTTGCCGTTTCCTGCCATTCCAATACTTCAGGACCTCCATATTGATTCAAAATAATTGCCTTCATCTTTGTTGATTTGATGGTGATTAATCCAGCAACAAAGATGAAGGCAATTTGCTTTAGCAGCACTATGCATTCCCCCGGGGAAACGGACTATAACGGGGGTTACTTACCATTAATTTCGCTGTTAAACATCCAGCGCTTACCAAACTTGTCGGCGATAGCGCCGAATTTAGCCCCCCAGGGCATTTCCTTAAATGGTTCTGCGATCTGGCCACCTTCCGCCAGCTTATTAAACAGGGCTTCTGTTTCTTGTATACTTCCGCCACCAACACTCAATGTCACATCATTACCCGGAATAAATCCATCTGGTCCGATCATGTCAGATCCCATCAGTACCATCCCACCACTGATCAGCATACTGTGCATGATATGATGCTGCATACCCGCAGGGCATTGTGCTGCCATAGGGGTTTCTGCCACCGTTTGTAAAGTAAGCTCCCCACCCAGGCATTGCTGGTAAAATGTCATAGCTTCCCGGCAAGTGCCTTTAAAATTCAGATAGGCATTTATTTGTAGTGCCATTATGTTCAATTTAAGGTTTTAATAAAACAGATAATTTTTCACCAGCGGTACGATAGCTGCTGCAGCAGCTGTACACCAGCCCGGTAAAACAAACTTAGCCACAATTCCGGTTTCCGGGGAAGGCCAATCGCGACAATATAAGGGGGAAAACACGACGCTGCTGCCTCATTTTCCTTCCGCATGAAAAAACAGTATCTTTGCGCACATTTTTAATACAATCTATCATGAAACTGGAAGAACAAGTACAACAAAGGAGCGAAAACAAGTGCGAATTATGCCAAAGCAGTAATAATTTAAGGATATATGAAGTACCTCCTACCTCCAGCAGCAATCAGGATAATACCATCTTCATCTGTGATAAATGCCAGGCCCAGATTGATAAAAAAGAAGAGCTGGACAGTAACCACTGGAGCTGCCTTTCCACTTCCATGTGGAGTGAAGTGCCAGGAGTACAGGTAGTATCCTGGCGTATGCTGCACCGCTTAAAGAACGAAAGCTGGGCAATGGATAACCTCGATATGATGTATCTCTCTGATGAAACATTAGCATGGGCAAAAGCCACTGGTGATCATGATAGTGATGGCACCGTAGATCTTCATAAAGATGCGAACGGTAATATATTACAAAGCGGGGATACCATTGTACTAACAAAATCACTGGATGTAAAAGGCTCTACACTCAATGCAAAAATGGGAACTGTAGTCAAGAACATCCGGTTGGTGCCAGAGAACACAGAACAAATTGAAGGTAAAATAGAAGGCCAGGTAATTGTAATCCTCACCAAATATGTGAGAAAACAAGGGTAATGGTAGCTTTATAAAATAAAAAGAACCGCTGCGGAGCGGTTCTTTTTATTTTATAAAGCTAATGATCTGCTAACTTCCTTTTTTCCCGGAGTTCCTCAAAACTCAGTTACCCGATCTCTCCTTTTCCTCCAGTGGTACGTGCCATGGAAATTACCGGAATAAATTAACAGTCAAAGCCAGTGTAAAGTTGTTATCAAGATAAGTGCGTACCCCTGATGTCTGAGAGGTATAGATCAGTTGTAGCCCAACAGTAGAAAGGAAATTGAATCCTGCGCCCACCGTGTAGTTTTTGGAAGTATGATATAGCCCGAATACATTCATCCTATTGTTAAGGAGCAGGACATTGGCACCAAAATCGAATATATTATCAAAACCGCGCACTCCTCTGAAACACACTTTAGGCTCAATAGCGGTAAATTCATTGCCAATATCCCACCTGTAACCCGCTGCGGCATAAAAACCAGCACTGTTGCTAATATCCTGGTTATCCTTCCTGAAATATCCCACTACATTGGGCAGTGCCCCTTGCAGTGTAAGGTGCCCATCTGTGTAAGCCATACCAAAATCCCCATCAAAGTAATTGTCCCGGCGGTTAAACAATCCAATAGAAGGATCATTTGGATTTCCAATGATCCCTTTCACATCCAGCCGGTCACTACGCAAGCCAACAGACAACCCAAAATGAAGCTGTTGGGTACCGGATACGGTTAAAGGCAAATGGTAAGCATAGGTAAGCGACACACGGGTTCTGTTAATCAATCCTGCCTCATCCCGGTAAACATTCAAACCTGCCCCTACCCTTTTACCTACCAGGTAATCTGCAGTAAATGCCATTGTTACCGGCACCCCAGGATCATTATTAAATTGCCTGCGATAGGCGCCATTAATATGTAAGCCGGAATCAATCCCTGCAAAAGAGGGATTGCCCAGATATTGATTCTGAAAATACTGGGATGCCAGAGGATCCACCTGTGTACTGGTGTTTCCCCAGCTTTGCGCCACTGCCTGCTGAGCAGAGGTGCTTAATAGCAGCACTGCGATACCAGCCCTAATAAAATTTCTCATTGTATTGAATATTTGCAGTATCATTTTAGAATTTATCCCGTATGATTGAAATAAAGCCTTTTACCTTCGGAAGGCCTGTACCGAAATCCAGAATATAATAATAGGTACCTTCTTCCAATGCCTTTCCATTTACGGTGGCATCCCATTCATTCTGATAACCACGCTTGATGTATATCATACGCCCGGAGCGGTCAAATACTTTCACTTCATTATTGGGGTAACTATCAATGTTCTTGATGATAAAACGGTCGTTGATACCATCGCCATTGGGGGTGATCAGATTATTACCTTCTACTTTATAATCTTCTATCACTTCCATTTCGATCTGTGCAGTAGCAGTGCATCCCGCAGCATTGGCAACCGTAACACGATAGGTAACATTTTGTTCCGGACGGATAACGAGCACCGCAGTATTTTGCCCACTGATAATACCAGGTGCATTATCCCATGCGTAAGTTACCCCGCCAGTCGCAGTTAATTCCACCGGGATTCCTTTAGACACTTTTGTGCCCTTGTTGCTGGTAATAGCGGGAACAGCCATACTTGTAACACCTAAGGTGAAGGTATAGCTGGTTTGATCTATTCCGCCATGGTCTGTACCACCATTATCCTTCACCGTTACGGTTACATTGGTACTACCAGCTGCACCAGCAGCAAAACGGAACCGCAGGTGAGTCTGGTCAGCAGATAGCTGCGTAAAGAGCGCTGCATTATCAGCAGAGACTGTCACCGTAGTAGTCTGACTGCTTTCCGGTCCGGCGGTAATACCTGCCAGTGCAATGGTTTGATCCGCAGTCGTGTTACAGAAAGATTGATTAGGAATAGCCTGGATAGTAGGTGCCTCATTTACATCCTGCACCGTTATCACAAATGCTTTCTCGAGGAATTCACCAGCGCTGGTAGTAGCCCGTATACGTATCTGGTAGCTGGATTTTTCTTCAAAGTTAAATTGTTGTCCGGCCATCAACTGATCACCTCCAATGCTAAAAGCACCATTATCAGCACTGCCTGTGCCCGGCACTAAAGTATAAGTAAAGGTTTCTCCTGTTTCAGCAGAAGTGGCCGACAATGTACCAATAACCGCATTAATCGCATTGTTTTCAAAAATGGTATTGTTGCCAAGACTTATGTCCAATGGCTTTTCGGGTGTATTACTCAGATTGATCCGTACGGTTTCAGCAGCGGAGGTATTTACCCCGTCACTCACAGTAATGGATAAGTTAAAGGAATTATCCTTTTCATAATCCAGGTCTCCGGTATCATTGACCGTAATAATGCCTGTAGCCGGATCAATCAGGAACGCCGGCGTTCCATCGCCATCCGGATCCACATTGCTGATGATGGTAAACTGCTGTAGTGGCAATACCGCACCGGCGTCCGTAGCTGCTACCGTGCCTGCCACAGTTGCAACCGGGCTGTTTTCAGGTATGGTAAACACCTGCCCGGCAGTGACTACAGGAAGTACTGCATCAACTTTTATATTGGCTTGTGCTCCTACATTATTCAGGGCAGGTACCGCAGGATTCCCAGCTTTATCTGCCAATTGATCCCCATTAAATACCATTGCAGGAGCCGCTTGTATCCCATCAGCATCTATATCTCCCGCCTGTACCTGATAGCGGAACAGTAATGTTGAAGTACCAGTACCGGATACGTACGTCAACGTCCTGGTAGCAGCGCCTACTGTCAATGGAATGGTCACATTGCCGCCTGCGTTATCCACCATTACGGCTTCACTAAAGTGAACGATATATTCCAGCTGGGCTCCGGCTTTGTACAAATTAGCAGCAGGCACAGCCACACTGGTAACTACCGGAGCAATACCATCAATCACAATATCCTTATTGCCGGCAATGGAATTTGGCCCGCCGGTAGCAGGCAATGCCAATGTAGCGGCTATATTACTGCCTGTCTGGATGGTACTTCCATTCAATAAAAGCGACTGCGGATTTACATAATCCAGATCGGCAGACACATCTCCGGCCTGTACTTTATAAGAGAAAGTAAGTGTTTTATTTCCTGTTCCGGATGCATACACCGCCTTTCTGTCTGTATTACCTGTTTCCAGCAGCAGATCTGGTGTACCATGGGTCGTATTGACCTGAACAGGCTGACTGAATGCAATGGTAACCAGGATTTCATCTCCCACTTTATAAGTACCATTTGCTGTAGTTGCGGACACATTTGTGATTACCGGCGGGATGCCAGTTACAGTAACAGGTATTGTTAAACCGGCCTGCATAGGAGGTGCAGGGGTATTCCCCTCATCATCCACATCAATCCGCAATTGCGCAGATCCGGCAAATCCTTCATCCGGAGTGAATACAACATCTGCTAAAGCATTATTAAGATCTGCCAGCTGTCCGCTAAACGTCATGGTCTGATCCAGTGTACCTGATCCGGTGGCAAATGTGATATTAGCGGTTGTTACCAGGGTCATTTTCCCGTTGGCAGCTGTTAACTTCACGGTCATACTACCGTTCAGGGCATCCACATCCGTAATGCTTATCTGATTATTGTTAGCGCTATTGAAATGGAAAGGCACATCCTGATCTGTTGATTGTCCCGGTACATTATTAATCACAGGCGCATCATTTACGGCATTGATTACAAGATCCACCGCTTCATTTGCCGTTGCCGCAGGGCCACCGGTATGTCCATTATCATCAATAAGTATATCCAATACTACGGTTCCGTTCGCATTCAATACAGGAGTATAAGCAAGCTTGTTACCTGCAATGAAAGTATTAATAGCCGTTATTGATCCATTTAGTGTAATACTATTGGTGCCACTGTTGTTTACAGCCACACCAGCCGAAGAGGCCGCCGTTAATGTTCCGGCACCAACGGTAAATGAAACCGTTACGGAAGCGGTACCAGCATCTTCATCACTGAAAGTAATACCGCTAAGCGGCAAGGGTACATCCTCAGTTACGGCGATATTTGCCGGGGCGGAGATAAGTGGAGGATCATTGTCGCCCGTTACTTTTAAGAGTAAAGTAGCGGTATCACAAAGGCTGGGCGTACCATTATCACAAACCTTGTAAACCAGGCTGTCAAGGCCACCGTAATTCATATTAGGTGTATAAGTAAAGCTACCATCTGCGTTCAGCACTACCGTACCATTAACCGGCGCCGTAACCAGGGACGCCGTCAACACATTCCCATCCGGATCACTATCATTGGTCAGCACATTACCTGTAGCAGGAACATTTTCCAGCAGGCTAACGCTATCCCGTACCGCTATAGGCGCATCATTTACGGATGTTACATTAAAGATAACAGTAGCCGTATCGCAAAGACTGGGGGTACCATTATCACAAACCTGGTAAATCAGACTGTCAAGACCATTGTAATTTGCATTAGGCGTATAGGTAAAGCTGCCATCCGCATTCAGCACGACTGTACCATTAACCGGTGCAGTAACCAGGGATGCCGTCAGCGCATCCCCATCCGGATCACTATCATTGGTCAGCACATTGCCCGTAGCAGGGACATCTTCTGTCACGGTAACATTGTCCCTTATTGCTATGGGCGCATCATTTACAGCACCTATACTAAAGATGACTGTGGCTGTATCACAAAGACTAGGGGTACCATTATCACAAACCTGGTAAATCAGGCTGTCAAGACCATGATAATTTGCATTAGGCGTATACGTGAAACTCCCATCCGCATTCAGGACCACTGTACCATTAACCGGCGCTGTAACCAGCGATGCTGTCAGTGCATCTCCTTCCGGATCACTATCATTGGTCAGCACATTGCCTGTGGCAGGTATATCTTCTGTCACATTGATATTGTCCCTTATTGCTATGGGCGCATCATTTACAGCGCCTATACTAAAGATGACTGTAGCCGTATCGCAAAGGCTGGGGGTACCATTATCACAAACCTGGTAAATCAGGCTGTCAAGACCATTATAATTTGCATTAGGCGTATACGTGAGACTTCCATCTGCATTCAGGACCACTGTACCATTGACCGGCGCCGTAACCAGTGATGCCGTCAGTGCATTCCCATCCGGATCACTATCATTGGTCAGCACATTGCCCGTAGCAGGGACATCTTCTGTCACGGTAATATTGTCCCGTATCGCTATGGGTGCATCATTTACAGATGTTACATTAAAGAAGACCTTAGCGATATCACAATAACTGGGGGCACCGTTATCGCAAGCCTGGTAAGCGAGGCTGTCAAGGCCATGATAATTCGCGTTAGGTGTATAAGTAAAGCTGCCATCCGCATTCAGTACTACCGTGCCATTGACAGGCGCCGTAACCAGAGACACCGTCAGTGCATCTCCTTCCAGATCCAGATCATTGGTCAGTACATTCCCTACAGCAGGGACATCTTCTGTCACGGTAATATTGTCTGGTAATACCAAAGGAGGGGTATTTATCTTCATTATTTTAAAAATCACAGTAGCTGTATCACAAAGGCTGGGGGTGCCGTTGTCACAAACCTGGTACAGCAGGCTGTCAAGCCCGGTGTAACCATTATTAGGCGTATAGGTAAAGCTACCATTTGCATTCAACACAATGGTACCATTAACCGGAGCTGTAACCAGGGAGGCCGTCAGTGCATCTCCTTCGGGATCAGTATCATTGGTCAGTACATTACCATTGGCAGAAATATCTACAAAGAGCTTAATACTGTCCTGCACAGCAACAGGTGGCGTTTGTGCTATCCTGGCAGCAGTATATGCTGCACTGTTTGCATTTGGTGGACGTGTAACAGTCAGCCCATTATCATGAATGATCATTGCGCTTAACAAAATAATCCAGCCAAACAGACTTTGACTACCAGAGTAGAAGTTTAACATACTTTCAGATTAACATAATTCTAAAATGCCACTATGAGGGAAATACACTTCCCTTCAGCAACAACTATCAGTAAGTTTAGATTAAACGGAAATGGCTTATCTGCCATCACAAAGGCAGACAAACGAGGCGCTATACCGGTATTAACAATTATTCTTTGGTTGAAATCCTACAGGCTGTTAACTGTTTGCCCGTCATGCCGGCAGGCAATACCTGGTGAGGATAATAATGTGATATCCGTGGAAATTGGCAGCAGATGGTCTGCAAATGAATCATAGCGTAGAACGGTTCCATGACATTCTGATTTATTAGGATATGATAAAAGACTTAAGGATCATGGTTACTGAATAAGAGATCTTGGTGATATGATGCTGGGTTTAAATTGGTAGGGCTCCTATTCAAATGATGATCAAATGTATAAAATATTTTTATTCATAACAATACTTTATTCATTCGTGCCAGCTACAATCCTCCACAAATAAGCGTTTTGAATCATATTTACCTGACGATATACGGACTAATAACCGGAGGGGTATGACAGTTAGTTGCCTGTTTACCCACCTACGCATTTCAGGCAATTAATAAACCTTAACGGGGGTTGACCTGAATAATTATTTGCAGCAAGAAGACCTGCAAACGTCATTTTTGCGGCTGATGTTCAGTTATACTGCGAGGGGTCCCGGAATCACCACGGATGTATATTGGGAATACAGCTGCCAGCCCAGCGTTTCATACAATGCTCTGCCTGCTGTGGTAGCCACCAGGATCCCTTTCCTATTCCCATGTGCAGCACCTAATGATTCCAGCGCTTTCATCAATCTACTGCCCAGACCGCGGCGGCGGTGATCCGGATGTGTTTCTATCCGGTCGTATATAACGTAGTTGTCTACCAGCGCAATGCGTCCCATAGCTGCGATTGTTCCAGCAGCAGTTAATATCCTTGCCACCGGCACAGGCAAGTCAGGTATCACATCCAGTGTATAATTGCCGGGAAGGTTATCGGGAAGGGCAGCCATCGGACTGGAACAAATCATCATAAAGCCCGGATCCTGTATTTGCCAACGGGAAGGGAGTAACGGGCTGACAGCCTGTTGCGGTGCGCACACTTTCAGGAACACCCACGGTTCAACGATCGTAGCTGCCAGATGCCGGAAGCTGTTTGAAACGGCAGGAAAAACATAACGGCGCTGCTGGTCCGGCCAGCCTACCTCTACCCGGAGTGCGCCACTGTCTTTTACAGGTGGTGCTACCTCCCGCGCAATAGCCCATCCCCTTACCCATATTTCAACAAGGTGCGGACCTACAGATGATATATTAACATTGTTGTACATTTCTTATTATTTGTCAGCAGCTCCAGGATAACCCTTATGCCCGCATAGGGATGCTTTTGGCAGGTATCTGTTCGCTTTATTATCATTACCAATTCCTTCCTGTTAAAGTAAATTTACAATTTCCAATGTCAAAATGCGGACATTACTACCATACCTGCCACTGTTCCTTACCACAATATTTTTTGGAAAGTCAGGTAATTTATTTAGATTCGTTCAGCCACATACTATTCCACATAGATGAATAGAAGCACTGAAGCACACAAAAAATAAGAGCACAACAGGTAGGCTTTCTCCCAAAGAACCCCATATTTACTGAACCCCAAAATCCACTATTCATATTATTGCAGCATGTATAAGCATGTGCATACCCAATCCGCTTATTAATCGTTTCACCCCAAATTACCCCAAATTATGGCAACGTTACAGAAGTCCGTGCTGCTGGGCAATGCAGCAGAGGTTGATAATATCAACCTGGAAGTCGTCTTTCAGATTCCCCAATTCAGGTACTTTACCAATCTTGAAAATACCGAAGCTACTACCGGCAAAACAGGCAGATTAAACATCTTCCGGGAAAAGACCGGTACGGTGGATGTCCGAAAACAGATAGCAGCAGGTATAAGGGAATATTCCGCAGACATTCCTGTTATTGGCAGTATCATTGAAGAAAATGATAATAAAAGTCTCTATGTACAATACCAGCAACAGCTGACTGATGACAAAGGCATAGATACAGACGATATTTCCTTCAAGATCACCGCTACCATTTACAACCAGGATACCGGTGCAGTACTGGGTACCCAGGCATTTGAAGCATTTGATCTGTTGAAATACACCCGGAGTGCCATCGGTACCTCTACAGGATTAAATACCGCTGTGCTTCGTACCAAAGCTCCGTTTTTGTCTGTGGATGATTTTGTATTCCTTTTAAACAAAGATGCATTCAGTAAGCTGGTAGATGACCTGAATATTGGTCACCACAGTCATAGTATACTGCAAATCATCGCATCCGGTTTTTCCTACCAGCAGAAAATGCCGGTATTTCAATTCACGGAGGAACTGGAAGCCGCTCTGACGGCCTCCCTTTCCACCATCTTTCCCCGCTTTAACAGCAACCAGGAAGAGATACCGGAGAACGTGGAGAAGATCAAACACTTTATTCAAACGATCAGGAAAAACGGCAACTCCTTATTTGATTTCCCATTGCAGCTGGCTGAGATCACAGGCAAACCATTACAGCTATCCGGTGACCTCACCGTAGTAACCAGTGAAACCAATGTACCTGCCGAGGCCCTGGAAGCCTATGAGCTGTCCCTGGAATATAACAACGGCCAGGTGGTAAAAACCATCTATCATACCTGGAACACATCTATTGACTTTATTGAGAACAAACCGATCGACTTTAAATTTGAGATCAGGGAACGCATCAGCCAGCTCATCAAGCTAGCTGTAAAAGGAGTGAGCGGGGAATTACTCTGGCAGCAGGAATATACTGCCAGTGACAAGGAAGTGGCTGAACAAAAGAAAATTCATATCCGGGTACCTTTAAAGAAAGCCAATACGATCACCAATACTCCTGTGGGAAGTACGCAGACCAGCAAAAAGCTACGGGGCAAGGTGATACAACAAGGCAACAAATACAACCTGAACAATATCACCGTACTGATCCAGGCTAAACAGCAGGGGGATACTTTATTTCGTATCGTAGGGGCAGAGCAAACAGACCATAGTGGCAACTTCACCATCGGCTATCCGTATGGCAACTATGTGGAAGCTCAGGCACTGGTAGCGCTGATGCCCAATTCACCTGTCAATATTGAGATCAAAAACGATCAGGAGAATGAAACCATTTCAGATGATTTTCTCTATATCCTGCTGGTAGATCATGATGTTGTGTTACCGGAAGAAGCAGCGGAAGCAGATGACTGTGATTGCCATAACCCTAAAAAAGCTAAACGTCTTCCCGATCAGGAAGACCTTGTCAACTCGGATGAATACTCCCAGGATATAGGTGGCTCCTGTGTAAACCTCACTACACCCAACAGAACTTTAAAAGAATATTTCTATAAAGCTATTGTCAGAACTTCCGACCCGGATGTAGCCAATTATGTATTGGAGAAGATACAGCAAGGCGATTATCTGGCATTCAGATTAACCGGCGGTACCCAAACGATTCCACGGAATAAAGTGGTAAATCTTCAAAATCCCATCAGATGGCAGGATGCCCCTGATGCGCATCAAAACCTGTCGTTTTATCAGGCAGTTTCTGTTGCCACCGGGCATATTCTTCATTACAAAACAGTATTTAAATCAGATGGCTATTCCCTGGGCGACCTGCTATATTCCCTGCCACTGGCACCAGGCCAGAAAAAACAGATTGTTATATTCGATGCCTCCCATTCTCTGACCGGGGCAGAATCACAAACCATTTCACAATCGGAAAATCTGTCTGCCAATCTGATCAGCGACCGGTCTATCCTGGACCAGATAGGTGGCGGCATTTCGGAAGCCATGGCTGGCAGCAGCACTGCTTCTACCTCTGGTATCAGCGCAGGATTAGGACTAGGTGGTTCTATAGGCCCTATCAGCGGCGTATTAGGTGTTTCCGGCGGGTATTCCAATTCCAACTCCTCTGCTTCACAAAACAGTTCCCGGAATATTTCCCAATTCTTCAATGAACGGTTGAGGCAGTCCATTTCCCAAAATGCCGACTCTTACCGCCAGCTAAATGCTTCTGTGGTAACCACCGTAAAAGAAGGACAACAGTATGCCGTTGCAACGGAAGCAGTAGCTAATCACAATCACTGCCATGCACTGACTATGATGTACTTTGAAGTACTGCGTCATTATGCGGTGTACCAGGAACTGGCCAGCGTAGAAGAGTGTGTATTTGTACCACTGCTGATGACCAACTTTACGAATGAGAATATCTACAAATGGAAAGATGTATTGGCCAATCACCTGCTGCCGGTAAACTCTAATACCTATCTCCAGCCTCTGGGTGTGTATTTAATGAAATACCGGCATCCATTAATGAAAGCATTTGATGCTATTGAACGGATACAAACCAACTACACCCAGGTAGATTATCCGCTGGGCCGTTACGCAGATGAACGGATGACCGAGATCAGCGGTAAAATTAATCTGCGGGTAAATATTCCCCGGCCCAAGACCAGGTTCGACCGCATTCTCTCTTTTCCGGTGATCAAAAAAACAATTACCTCCCGGGGCGATGTAGATGTGGCAGGTACCATACGCGACAACATCAAAGACAGCATTATCGGTGCCGTTGTACCCTGTGCAGCAAAAGGCCCCAGTATCAAATATGAAACCAACAGCACCGAAGTATTGACCCGGGGCGCCATTTTCGACATCTTTATGGTGCTCGATGCCAATTATGAATCTGTTCCCCCAGCGCAATGCATCCGGGTAAATTTTGATGCGATAGACATGTTTGAAACGCCGCTGACCCTCGTTTTCAATGGAGATGTTACGCCCACCCCGATGGACTTTTTTGCCGGGATGAATCAGGAGAAAGCTTTATGGGAGGCTTATGCCACCATTCTGGGCATGAGCCTGAAAGAGCTGTTCAAATATTTCAATAATAATGTGGTAGCTGACTGGGACAGAATATTCAATGAAAACATTGCACCTAAAATCCTGGAAAGATTGCTCAATACAAGTACAGGACAGCCACGGCTGAAAATATCTCCGCTTGCCCCCATAGACCTTACCATTCCAGGTAAATATCATGGAGGCGAAAGAATTATAGAATGTAAACTGCGGGGCACTACGTCCCTCGCCAGGAAGGATGTTAATACCATTACTATACAATACAGCTCACCGCTGGCCGGCTCGCCGAAGCATGATATCTTCTTTGACTTCGTCACCTTCCAGGCAGAAAGTATCCGGATAGACTACGCTACCGCATTCAGTAATAATACCATTCTGCAAAAGTCGTTGCAGGACGATCTCCGGGACAGCGTGCTGCCGATTCCCACCCCATTGAACTATGAAGAAAAACGCAACCCCAGAAAAGAAGATCAATACATTGCCAAACAATTGATCCAACACCTGAACAGCAACCTGGAGCACTATAACAGGATGCTCTGGTTTAACCTGGACCAGGAAAGAAGGTTTATGCTAATGGACGGTTTCAGTATCCAGATCTTTTCTAAATTCGGAAATCCAATAGGGTTCAGAAGCCTGGCCTCCGTCATCAAAAATCAGCTGATCACCATTACAGGTAACTCCCTCGTATTCCCTGTAGCAGAGGGCTACCGGGTGAGCAAATCCTATATCATGGAAATGAACAGTGAGGAAGAGGTGACCATGTCTGTAACAGAAGCCTTGTTCAATCATTACAAACCGCTTACCCCCGCCCCACCTTACAGGATCAGTGTGCCTAACCGGGGCGTATTCCTGGAAGCTGTTCAGGGCAGCTGTGATGCCTGTGAAAAAGTAAAACCCAATTCATCGCAGGACTGGGATAAATTCCCTACTGAAGAACCAACGGCAATTGCCCCGGTAGTAACACCTACCCCGGTAGTCACAGACTGGAAAGCCGTATTCAAGGAATTTGCACAACCCATCGTGAATATTCAAAATGCTCCCGCTGCACCAGCACCGGGCGCCGGACTTACCGGCCTGTCCGAATTACTGGGTAAAGCAGGTGTATTTAATGACATCACCGGCTTGCAGGGCAATCAGCAAAATGCGATGCAAACCTACCTCTCTAATCAGGAAAATGTAAAAGCACTGGCAGAGATGGCAAAGGGAATGGCTATGCAGGAACACAATACGGCCAATTCTGACAACATCATGAATTCCCTGAACAATGCCAGAGAATCCGGTGCGATCTCCCCACAACAACATTCAGACCTGGTAAGGCAACACCTGGAACAGCAGATAGATGGTGGGGACAGTAGAAGAACGGAAGCACAAAGAGAAAGAGAAGCGGAAAGGCCCTCTCTTACAACGGCTGCGATACAGGCCGCCAGTGATGGCAGACCGGTAACAGCACAACGCACCGATTCCGATGGCAATGTAGAATCTGTTGCCATTGGTGACACGGAAGCCTCAGACAGTCCGGCAGCGGTATCCCTGGTGAATAATACCACCGACCTTCGCGCTTTTCACCCCAATACGAATGACAAGACAGGCGTCATCAGCGTACAGGCCAATGTAACAGGTATGCCTGCCCCTGTTATTACCTGGCAGAATGTAGGTACCGGTGCCAATGTAAGCTTCTCCAACAGCAGCGCTGTCAATACACAGATCAGTGGTATCATACCGGGACTACACCAGGTAAGAATCACCGCCAGAAGCGCCGCTACCATGACACCGGTTACCAGAAATGCTACCTTTACAGTATGCGTACCACAGTTTATCCGTATTACAGAAGACGCGACAAAATTCAATGCAGTACTTACCGGCTATCATGTGCAACATCTTAAAAACCGTATCGTAGCAGAAATGAAAGCTACCTGTGATTCCATATTACAGTCTGTCAACCTCCGTACCATCTGGCAATTGGGCGGATTCACAGAAACCGTACCGGCACATGTTCCGGCAACCAACGTTTCTGTAGTGGAAATCCTGGATGTGAGTGCTACAGACCCTTCCTTGCTGGGACATGCAGATCCGCATAACATTGGCTGGGGCCCCAATACCTTCAATGAAAGCATAGAAATATATCCGGCCGCCTATATTAATTCCACCCCTGACCCTGACTTTGGCGTGGATGTAGAAACACAGGCCCTGGTATTACAACTGTCTTCCATGACCATTGCCGATCCGGCCCTGGAAGACTTTGCGGTAAAGGTATTTGGAAGGCTGATCGGAGAAACCACCGCGCATGAAATTCTTCATTCCATACTCGGATTGATCTCTACCAGCCCCGGCAATGCACACAATCCAACGGCTATTGCAAATGATATTATGAATCCCGGTGGCCAGCGGACATTTACACACAGAACCGGACTGGTCGACAATTCACATACCAGCCCTGTACTGCCATCCAATTTCACGGATAATGGTATCAGTGCAATTGACCGTTTGCAAGCAGCCAATCAGGCAAGAGTGGATACACTATTCCCGGTTAATCCGGCATAATCATTTAACTACCTTCAGGAACGGGGGGAAATACACTCCCCGTTCCATATTCATCATTACTAAAAAGTAATCTTATGACCGCAAAATCTGCTGCTGATCTGGTGCAAGCAGCCAAACAACAAATCGAAAACCTGACTCCCGAACAGGTACAAAAAGAGTTATCAACAGGTAATGCAACGCTGATTGATATCCGGGAAAGTGAAGAATTAACAGAAAGCGGGAAAATACCTGGGTCGGTACATGCGCCGCGGGGCATGCTTGAGTTTTATGCTGATGCTTCCCTGCCTTATCACAAACCAGCATTTGATACAGGAAAAAGGCTCATCCTCCATTGTGCTGCCGGTGGCCGTTCTGCCCTGGCCGTACAAACCTTAAAGCAGATGGGTTATCAAAATGTAGCACATCTTGATGGTGGTATTAAAGCATGGAAAGAAGCAGGTAAGCCTGTAACAACATGATTACAAGCATAAAGTAAAATCCTGTGTGATCACCTATTCATCGGGCGCTTTCCGGAGTTATGAAAGCGTGGGAGGATGTATGTTGTTTGCCGGTTTGTTGTGGCCCCCGATACTGCCATGGCAATAATAATAAAAGATACTCCCGGCAAAATACGCCACTACATCCCACCCATCACGGGTATATTTCGTAGAATAATCGGGCATTACCCATTCTGAAACAATGGATACATATAATGCGATAAACAAAAGGTAACTAAGTGGATAAGTATACGATCGGTCCCGGACAATCCACCTGCGTGTGAAAGTAACTGCCACATGTGCCATAGCCGGTACAGCCAGAAAATCGGTCAGATGACCATTCAACAAGGGTAATGGTTGACCTGCATACCGGAATAGGTGGATTACACACCAGGCAAGACAGTAGGCTATAAAAAGAGGGTCAAATAACTGTTTCATTTTACAATACCAGCATAATAGCCCCGCCAAATATCAGCGAAATAAGCAGTACCATTACTGCAAACAGGTAAAACCCACTGTTTTTCAACATCCTCACTGGTAATCCGTCTGTAGGATTTATAGGAAAGATACTATTTCTCAATCGTTCAAATAATGACTTCGATTCTTCTGCCGGATCATTTGATTCGTTGTTCATACGATCTCAATTTAGAACAAATGTACTAATCATTTCTCATTTTAGAACAATAGTTCTAAATTTGGGAATGGATACGAAAGAGCGCATTCTCAAAACAGCCACGGAGCTTTATAACAGTCAAGGCGTAACAACCATTACCAGCCGGCACATTGCCGCCAAAATGGGGATCAGTCCGGGTAATCTGCACTATCACTTTAAACATACAGATGAGATTGTAAAAACCCTGTATGACCGGTTATCGATAGATTTTGATATGCTTGTGCTGGCAATGGAATCGCTGGATCATGTAGACCTGCATACCATCCGGGATTTTATTAACCGCTCCTGTGAACTGGTCTATAAATACCGTTTTATATTTTTACATTTTGTGGAGATAAGTCTGCGCATTCCCGCCATCAGGAAAGATTACTTTGCATTAACCCAAAGAAGAGAACAGGAGTTTTTATCCATTTTTGGCAAACTTAAAGCGAGCGGTGTTTTCAGAGAGGATCTGCCGGAAGATGTTTTGCAAACACTCGTTACACAGATATTTATTGTGGGCGACTTCTGGCTTTCAAACAATGAATTAACCTTAAAGCTGAAGGGCAGCAAAGCGATTGCGCATTACAGCAATATATTCTCCAATATGTTTTATCCTTATTTATCAGTGCCCGCCTCCTTATCCGGTCATTCAGAAGCGTGATTGCTGCACATGTAAAAATGCTATGTTTTACCAATAAAAAAAGCGGATAACACCATGGTTATCCGCCCTCTTAAAAATGAATCGTTAATTACTTTACAGGTGTAATCACTATTTTCCTGAATTCTATAGGACCATGGTCTCCCTGAATATAGATAGGACCGGGTTCGCCTTCATTACTATCCAGCGCCCCGCCGGTAATACCTGGTATTTCCTGATTGCTGATAACGGTTTTACCATTAGCCACAATGGTAACCATCCGGCCTACCAGGGTAATATCATAAGCCTGCCACTGATCAGGACCTAAAGCGGCAATTTCGCTGGGTGCCAGGAATCCGTAAACACCACTGAACAACACACTGGAAGGATGCGCTTCCTTAGGGCTATCCTCAATCTGTACCTCATGACGTCCTCTTAAATATATCCCGCTGTTACTTCCTTTATGATACCGGAATTCTACATGCAATTTAAAATCAGTAAACTTTTGGTTTGAAATTAAATTTGCACCGGAGTGCGGGCTGGTTAAAACACCATTTCTCACTTCCCATTGATTTTCACCGGCAGCAGTCCACCCTGTCAGGTCTTTTCCATTAAATAAATTAATGGGTTTACCCCAAACCGGAGCAGCAGTTCTCTTCAGATAAGGTGCTTTTACCCCTTTCCAGTTAAACTTCTTCCCTTCACTGGTCACCATAGTTCCCTGGATACCTGTACCAGTCAATTCCCCTTCAATCACAAAATCCTGGTCACCACTTTCCCATTGTGGAGGAATGGCAAACCTGAATTTCCCGTTGTCAAAATACACCCTCGACACCGGACGGGCACTACCCGAAGCACCTACAAAATGTCCTACTAAAGCACGATTGCCCGAAAGCTTTACTTCCAGCCAGGAAGGGGCTGATTTTCCATTCTCGTCAATTGTTATATCCCAACGGCCAATAAGCGCGGAGGAATCAGCTACAGTATTAGCAGCAGCGGGTTGGTGCCTGTCAGATGCAGACACTACTCCTGCGGCACCCAACGTTAATAAACAACTTACACCAAATACAAGAAATTTTTTATGCATATGAACGGTTTGTTTTAATACAACTGTTTTATTTTCCAACAATGGTACATCTCCTGTTTTCCCCATTATCAAGATGGAACAAGATAATGCATTATTTCTTTCCCCAAAGCCTCCACCACCATATAAAATTAGAAATTAACATAATTACTTACTTTTTGCATATAATAAATCATAGTCGTAAATTGATATCGCAATTATCGTTTTTACACTGATAAATTCAATGAATGGAGCAAGTACAAGTTGGTAAATGTGTGTATATCCTGAATACGGGGCGCAACCTGTATAAGATAGGTAAAACACAGGACCTCCATAAACGGCTGGCTGTTTATCATACACACCTGCCCGTCATGTTCCGTGTTATCAGGCAGTATGCGGCTTTGAATATGACCGACCTGGAAGAAAGTCTCCATATCGTTTTTCAGCATAAACGGGTAAAAGGCGAATGGTTTGAGTTAAGTAAAGATGATCTGATCATCTGCGATAATGTGGCCAGAAGCTATGCCCTCCACTCCCTGCAGAAGCAGCATCGGAGATTTACAGATATTACCTTTAGCGAGAATCCCATGTTACAGGTAATGGAAGCAAATGAAAAGTACCTGCAGGACTACTCAAGAATTGCAGATGATATCAACCTGGGCCTCAATAATGAAGAGGTTTTTGAATTGCATGAAGGCACCGTCAGTAAGGCTGTTATTGAAACAGTGAGAAGACTGATGAGGTACCGCACTCCCAATTCGGAATTTCTGGGCAAATGGCTGCGGGTGGTAAATGAGCTCAGTGAAGGCGTTACGGAAAGCAATATCCTCCAAAAATACAAAGGTCAAATCAGCCGCCCCACCATTCAAATGATCAAAAGGATCTTACGGAACCAGTTATACTGACAATATTTTCCCTACTTTTCAGATAGAATAAAAAAGACAAACCCCCACCTTAGCAATGGCAAACATAAAATTCCATCTTGTCACCCCAAATGACAATCAAACAATTGAGCTTATCGCCAACTGGTATCTTAACGAATGGCACCTCCCTATCGACAAAACGATCCTAAGGCTGCAGACCATTACTGCTGATCCATCGCAGTTTCAGGTTTTAATGACACTTGACAATGTGCCTGTTTCAACCGGTGGCATTTATAGCCATGTTGGATTACTTGACCGAGAACCCAAGTTTAAAGTTTTCAAAAACTGGCTGGCCCTGGTTTATACAACACCGGATAAAAGGCAACAAGGCTATGGCGCAGCCATCTGCAATTATATTCAGGATTACTCAAAACATATCGGGCTTGATAAAATCCATCTCTTTACTGATACCGCAGAACGGCTTTACAAACGGCTTGGCTGGGATGAAATAGAAAGGCTAAACCTGGGAGAAAGGCATATCGTTGTAATGAAAAAAGACCTGTTAAATGACGAAAAAAATGGCTACCAAGCGTGATATACATCCCGACTTTCTGTTTCTTTTAGAGCTGAAAGAGGCCCGTTTATGCAGTCTCTTTAAAGATCTCCGGGCATATATACTCGAAATATCCCCCAACAGTAACGAATTATTGTACCATACGCATGCTTTAACGGCAGTATTTTCCATTTCGGATAAACTGTCTGATGCATTCTGTATGATCCCGATCTACACCAGTCATCTGAACCTTGGTTTCAATAAAGGTACCCTACTGCATGATCCTCATCAATTACTGACAGGAACAGGAAATCTGATAAGGCATATTCCTGTTGCAGCTACAACAGACTATCGGAATAAAAAAGTAAACGATCTTATAAAATCGTCAGTTGACTTTGCCATTAAAGATATGGAGAAGCCCACCAAATCAATTGGCCAAACCATCTCTAAAATTAAATCCCCGAAATAAGTAATAACCTACTAATTGCTATGTTTAGCTAGCTAATAGCAACAATTACAGCCGATATTTTTATGGCAAAAAATACCCGCTATTTTGTCGTAATACCACCTTATGCATATCTGGCAAAGATTGTACTTTGGTCCAACTAAGCAAACGACCGTCACGATGACAACAGCACAATATCCAAGGATTTATTTATACAGACGCATTGTTCAGGCGAAACTTTTCATTGACAATAACTATCCGGACAAGATTGATTTGGACAACATTGCTGACGAGGCTTATTTTTCTAAATTTCATTTCATACGGCTTTTTAAATCTATTTATGGTAAAACACCGCACCAATATCTGATCGCAGTACGAATGGCAAAAGCGGTACAACTATTAGAGGCAGGCAATGCCGTTTCGGATGCCTGCTTTTCAGTTGGATTTGACAGTTTAACTTCATTCAGCGGGCTATTCAAGCGAACTGTCGGCCTATCCCCATCAGCCTACCTAACCCAACACCAGCAAAAAAAAGCACAAATCAGCAAGACACCTTTCGCTTTTGTACCCAGTTGCTATATCTATCAAAATGGCTGGGGAGAAAATAGCAATTTTGAAGAAGTACTATTGTAAGTCATTCCCGACATTTGCTTCAACATAAACAATTAAAAACAATAACAATGATTACAAAAATGGGGATCACAAATATTTATGTTATCAACCAGGATAGCGCCTGTGATTTTTATGTAAACAAACTCGGGTTTAAGCTCATAGATGATATTCCCATGGGACCTGGCAGTCGCTGGCTCACAGTTTCCCCTCCGGAACAACCAGATCTTCAAATTGTATTATTCCCAATTACAGTCAGCAAAATGTTTCCGAAAGAGACTGCTGAGACAATGATAGATCTGATAAAAAAGGGCACCTTTGGTTGTGGGGTTTTATACTGCAATGATATTTTTGCTACTTATGAAGAATTAAAAGCCAAAGGAGTTGAATTCATGAAGCCTCCTACCAAAGAATTTTATGCCACAGAAGCCCTGTTCAAAGATGATTCAGGAAATTACTTTTCATTACAACCTAAACCATGATATTCGTTATGAAAACAATATTTGACAAAGCGAACCGGGATGAATTAATCAGCAGGATCCATACAATTGATAAAAACAGTGTTGCTGCATGGGGTAAAATGAATGTCTATCAGATGGTAAAACATTGTACCGTATGGGAAACATGGATATTAGGCGTCAATAAACCTGTATATAAACAAGAGTTTATTGGCTTTATATTTGGGAAAATGGCTTTGAAAAGAATGATAAAAGATGACCGGCCATTTTCAAAAAATGTACCTACCTCTACTGCATTCAAGATCAAAGAACAACATGGCGATATAGCTGCGGAAAAGCTGAAATGGATAGCCTTAATTCAACAATATGAGAACTATTCCAACCCAACATTTATACATGACTTCTTTGGTAAAATGACAAAGGAACAGGTTGGGATATTAGCCTACAAGCATACAGATCATCATCTAAGGCAATTCAATAGTTAAAAATTTGTTATTCGATCTGCCCATTTCCCTGTAATACAGCCTGCTTATCACCAGTGATACCCGCGTGGCGGATGTCAGCTATCTTCCTCTGAGCCTCCATAAACTTATCCGGACTTTATATAGTGCGCTATAGATTAAGCGATGCATTTTCATTATCTTGTTATAGCTAAAACACTATTCAATAACATAATCACAACAATGATGGCTGAATATCAAAGTCCAAAAGACCGGGCCTATACAGAAGCCCTGCTAAGTGCAGCCCGACAGGAGTCCGCTGCATTTATGAATTTAAAACATACCGCAGAAAGAAAGGACGGCGCCATTCCCGTCAAGTACCGCGAACTAATGTCAGTAGCAGTTGCTCTTACTACACAGTGTGCTTATTGCATCGAATCACATATTGAGAATGCCGTTAAAGCGGGCGCAACACGCGAAGAAATCGCTGAAACCGTATTTATTGCTGCCGCCCTTCGCGCCGGTGGAGCTGTTGGAAATGGATTGATGGCGATGCGCCTTTTCGAAGAAGCCAGCGGAGATAAAGGGCGCATTTAGGGTATATTTAAATCGGTCCAAACTGTACCATATGGATGTCAACTATCGATTCATTTCGTATTTAGTACTTCTTTCGTTTACCGGTTCATAATAAAGAATGACAGCACCACCGCTAAACGTTTTAGTCTTCATGAGTTTAAGTATAATTTTTTCGCTGATGTTTTTAAACAACGGCAAACCACTTCCTGCGATAACAGGGTGAACACAAAGTTGATATTCGTCTATCAAATTAAGTTTCGTCAAAGCTACAATCAAGCTCGGACTGCCCACAAAAACGTCTTTACCCGATTGTTGTTTGAGTTCCAAAACTTCTTTCTCAAGGCCTTGACTTGCTAATTTCGCACTTTTCCAATCAACATTTTTCAGTGTGTGAGAGAAAACAATCTTCGGGGTGTTGTCTATTGCGACTGCAAAGTTGTCCATTGCTTTATCGCCTGTAGGATTTTCCAGCACAGTTCGCCAAAATTCCATAAGCTGATAGGTTATCCTCCCATATAAAATGGTATCAGCACTTCTCAGCAGGTCTGCGTAATGTTGATGTATTTCTTCGTCAGGGATACCTGAGGTATGGTCACAAAAACCATCAAGCGTCATATTGATTGCTGCAATTACTTTTTTCATATTTTTTGCTATCTGTTTTGTGGGGCGTCCTAAAATGATCGCTAACATCAGCATAAACGAAACATGACTTCGGCAATCAAACGCTATAAAAGTATTTCGCTTTATCTTTATAAATATATTAAATTTTTGATTAAGTAAAGGAATACTACTGTCCATTTATAACCTGGTAGGTGATGACCTGGCTTGGGGCTCTCCATATCACAGCGCATTCGCGGCAGATATGAATAGTATTGCGTATATTTAAAGTTTAATGGCAAGTTAAGAATGCCCCAAAAACATTAAACAGATAAAAAATAATCCCAAAATGGCAACGAAAAAAATTACAGCAACAAATTACTATCCGGACAAAAAGTTAGTTGTAACTCATATCAGCGGAGACCTTGAAAAGACAGACATTGAACAATGGGAAAAATCCTTCAAAGATACATTGAAGCAACTTCCAGACAACACAACGTTTAAAATCTTTGTCAATATGTATGGTTTTAAAGCGGTAAACATTGACACACATAAAAGATTTAGGGGTATTGTTCCTCTGACACTTGCTGACTATGGTTGGAAAGTAGGTTATTTGGGCTTGTTTGAGGAAGAAGCCAAGACAATGACATACAAGAACACAAGAGGAATAAAATGTGTTGGGGCTGCACACTCGCATCAGGATGAAACGAAAATGGACTTGTATGAAACAAAATTCAGCAGCGACAATGAACATTTCTTTCCTGACCCGACACAGGCAAGACAATGGATTGAAAACTTAGAAATATCAAACTGACAAGAAAAGTCCGCCACTAACAAGGCGCTGGTATCTAAACAGTTACAACGCAATGAACTAATATTCATTGCGTTGTAACTATAAAGCCATTAGCCTTTACCTTCATTTTTCGTCTTGCTCGTCCAACCTTTTGATAAGTGTATCCGAAGACTATCGTCTGTTTTATTACGTTCTGTCTATACAAACTTCATTTTTGGTTACAACAAAGTCAATTTTAGTTACAACTGTTTTCCCGCTTGGTTGCAACTTTGCATTAACAAAAAATCAGAAAATGAAAATAGTTATCACAGGCTCGTTAGGACATATTAGTAAGTTGGTTGCACAAGCATTGGTACAAAAAGGACATTCAGTAACAGTTATCAGCAGTAATGCGCAAAAGCAAGAAGAAATCGAAGCATTGGGCGCAAAAGCGGCAATTGGTTCATTGGAAAATGTCAATTTCTTAATATCCGCTTTTAAAGATGCAGATGCCGTATATTGTATGATACCGCCCAATTTTTCGGAACTTAATCAGGTAGAATATTATAAAAAAATTGGAAACAATTATGCACAAGCCATTCAGCAATCGGGCGTAAAACGTATAGTTCATCTTAGCAGTTGGGGAGCGCATTTAGACAAGGGAACAGGAATTATATTAGGTTCTCATAATGTAGAAACTATGCTGAACCGTTTGCAGGATGCTTCCATTACACATATCCGTCCCGGTTCTTACTATTACAACTTATTAGGGTTTATCAGTATGATAAAATCCGTAGATTTTATAGGTGCAAACTATGGTGGCGATGATAAAATAGTTTGGGCGCATCCGATTGATATTTCGGCAGCTGTTGCCGAAGAACTGGAAAAAACACCTACGGAAACAAGAAAGGTAAGATATGTGGCAAGTGATGAAAGGACAGCGAGCGAAACAGCCCTAGTTTTGGGCAACGCCATAAGCAAACCCGGTTTACAATGGCTAACCTTTACCGATGAGCAGGCTAAAAAAGGAATGGAACAAAACGGAATACCTGCGAGTATTGCATCAGACCTTGTTGACTTGAACGCAAGCATCCACAGCGGTGCAATGGGAGAAGATTATAAACTGAACAAACCTGCGATGGGCAAAATAAAAGTGGAAGATTTTGCAAAGGAATTTGCTGATGCTTTCTATAAAGGATAGCTTTTAGCACATTATCAGGAGCATAAAATATTTACTTTACCAAATATCCTGTCCAGTAAATAAGAAATATCAGGAAGAAATCATATTTAACAAATGAAAGGCCAAACGCCAAAAAGAATTAAAACCATCAGCGAGTTTCATCAGTTCAGGAACCTGCCAAAGCCTGAACATCCTTTAATCAGCGTGATTGATTATAGCCTTATCAAAAGCAGTTCAGATGGAAATACGGAAAGTTTCATTCAGGACTTTTATTCCGTTTCCCTGAAACACACAACCAATGCTAAAATAACATATGGGCAACAGTTGTATGATTTTGATGCGGGCGTTTTGTTTTTTTTAGCGCCCAATCAGGTTTTCAGCATTCAGCATGCAAAGAAGGAAACAGCGCCACTTCATACAGGGTGGTTACTGTTAATCCATCCTGATTTTATTTGGAACTCACCGCTTGCGAAAACAATTAAGCAATACGATTTTTTTGATTATGCAGTAAATGAAGCCCTTTTCTTATCAGATAAAGAAGAAAAAATACTTAATACCATTATTGAGAACATCCGACAAGAATATCACACGAACATTGATGATTTTAGTCAAAATATTATTATTTCACAGCTTGAAACTTTGTTGAACTATTCCGAACGGTTTTATAAACGACAATTTATTACCCGCAAAAAAGCGAATCATCAAATCCTTGGAAGTCTGGAAGATTTGCTAACTGATTATTTCGGCAACGATGATTTGATTTCAAAGGGGCAACCAACAGTTCAATACGTTTCAGGAAAATTAAACGTATCGGTAAGCTATCTTAGCCGTTTGCTAAACGTACTTACAGGACAAAGCACACAGCAACATATACACAATAGGTTAGTTGAAAAAGCCAAAGAAAAACTATCTACAACCTCACTTTCTGTAAGCGAAATAGCTTACGGGCTGGGCTTCGAACATCCACAGGCTTTTAGCAGGCTTTTCAAAAGCAAAACCCATCAATCACCTTTAGCGTTCAGGCAATCATTTAACTGATAAGAGAAGATTTGTGTTTTAGCGGGCTTACTTTCATTCACTGAGTTGTCTTTGATACCCATTATGAAACCCAAACCGGGATTTAGCGGGTCGAATCCAGGTTAATTCTTATAAGTAAACAAGGAAAACAACATGTATAAAAAAGCCTCAAAACCATTACAGTATGGCTTTAAGGCTCAAGTCGGGATGACAGGATTCGAACCTGCGGCCTCGTCGTCCCGAACGACGCGCGCTACCGGGCTGCGCTACATCCCGAAATTGGAGCAACAATTTAAAACACCTTTTTTATTTGTCAAAACTTTCTTTCCAGGACGATGCCGGTTACCAGCCTACTACTCCCCCATATCCCCGTTTTAAAAGATTTAGCAGGAAACCTGTATTTGAAAAAATAATGAGTATCTTCACGAGGTATTTAGTGTTGCCACTCCATTATCGCTGCGATGATCATCCCTGCTCCTCAGTTCTTCTGCATTGGCTATCCTAAAGCATTCACTAATTTAAAATATTAATACCATGACTATTTATGTCGGTAATCTCAGCCACCAGGCGGGTGAACAGGAACTTTACGAACTTTTTGCCGAATTTGGGGCTATCAGCTCAGCAAAAGTTGTAAGAGATTCATTCTCAGGCCAGTCCAGAGGATTTGCATTTGTGGAAATAGCTGAACAGGCAGAAGCGGAAGCCGCCATTGCTGCATTACATGAAACTGAATTTATGCAACGTACGATTATTGTTAATGAAGCCAAGCCAAGAACCAATACCCGCCCTGGCGGTGGTGGCCGTGGTGGCTTCAATAACAGAGGCGGTGGTGGTGGTGGCCGTGGTGGCTACAATAACAGGTACTGATCACAGCCATACAGCATTCATTTTCCATAGCGAAAAAGTAAAATATGAGGATATTAAGGCCAGGAATGCGTAAGCACTTCTGGCTTTTTTTGCAGGTATAGCTGGCCTATACTATTTCAATGCCGTATTTGGTCAACAATCCAGGTAATCCTTCTAATCCAAACCGGGCCTTTTTTATCTTATTGAATTCCGGATCTATTATAAAATTGTAGGCAGTTGTAAAATCTGTCTCTTTTAACACCGTATTGTTAAAAACAGTCATCTCCAGGTTACAGTTATCAAAAACTGCATTTGTCAGATCACAGGCAGTAAAATTACTTTCCCGTACAGAGCAATATAAAAACTTCGTCTTTTTAAGGTTCCGTTGATAAAAGTAGGTATAATCCAGAATACACCTTTCAAAGTGTACACCAAACAAAAATCCGTTACACTTGCTGAAATTTACACCCATTATTTTGCAATCCTTAAACACTACCTGCTGCAAACTGGTGCCTTCTACCTGAATCATAGAAAGATTGCAATTCTCAAAGGTGCAGTCTATAAATTTGCTGGTAGAAAAATCAGTATTGGAAAAAGAACACCCTCTGAACACACAAACTTCGAACGTTCTGCCTGGCACTTTCTTATCGTCCCAGGTAATATTTTCAAATGTTTTGTCTTCATGTATCGTATTCATTTTTTCATCTTTATGTAATTTGTAAAAGTAAACGAAAATAAATATATCCTACATTTACTTTTATGAAAGTGCTGATTATAGAAGATGAACCTGTATTGCTGGCATCTGTTCAGCAATACCTTGAACAGCAGGGCTTTATATGCGAAAGTGCAGCCGGACTTCAGCAGGCCCTTAACAAGGTAAATGATTTTGACTACGATTGTATTGTAGCTGATATCGGATTACCGGATGGCAACGGTCTGCAGATTGTACAGGAACTGAAAACACTGAAATCCACTGCTGGCATCATTATCATTTCTGCCAGGCATTCATTGGAAGATAAATTAAAAGGATTGGAACTGGGAGCTGATGATTACCTCACCAAACCCTTCCATCTCTCAGAACTAAATGCCCGTATTAATGCTGTTCTGCGGCGGAAAAATTTTGAGGGTAATACCTTAATTACTTTTAATGAAATAGTACTGCAACCCTCCTTAAAAAGCGTTCACGTACATAACAAGCCCGTAGACCTCACCGGCAAAGAGTACCAGTTGTTATTATATTTCATTGCTAATCAAAGGCGGGTAATTACCCGTTCAGCCCTTGCCGGCCACCTATGGGGAGATGCCTATGACGAAGCAGGATCCTATGACTTTATCTACACACATATCAAAAACCTACGCAGAAAACTGCTGGAAGCCGGCAGTGAGGATTATATCAAAACCATATATGGCACCGGCTACCGCTTTACAGATAGTTGAATAGTCTTTGATTCATAACACTTGCTGTATCTTCAATCCTTTTGCATGAAACTGCTTACCAAAACAACAATTTATTTCCTGATCATCATGCTACCTGTGCTTACTGCCGGAGCATTTTATCTGTTTTTTCAATTCAACAAGGAAATAAAATACGAAATGGAAGAAGAGCTGTTGAATGACCGGCTGCAATGGATAAGATACCTGGATACCATTCCTATGAACAGTGCAGTATTAGCATTATCCACACCTGAATTCAGCATTACACCTGTAGACCTTCCCCCTCAAAAACAACCTGTATTACAGGATGTCATGCTCTTCCAGGAAGTAGCGGGTCAGAAAACCCCCTTCCGGCAATTGACACAGGCCATTCCTGTTCATGGTAAAACATACTTATTAACTATCCGTAAATCTTTAATTGAGAAAAACGACCTGATAAAAAATGTGTTTCAGGTAATGCTCGGTGTCTTTGCCGGCTTGTTGTGCTTCACTTTATTACTTAATTGGCTGGTCAGCAAAAGGATATGGCAGCCGTTTTATCAGTCGCTGGAAAAGATCCATCATGTGGCATTAAAAGAAATGCCGGACCTGCAATTCAAACGTACCACTGTCCATGAATTTAACCAGCTAAACGCTACATTAAAAACAATGACCACCCGGATATACGAAGATTATGTCCACATGAAAGAATTAACGGAAGATGCAGCGCATGAAATGCAAACGCCACTGGCCATAGCGCAAAACAAACTGGAATTGTTGTTGCAGGATGATGCACTCACCCCCGCACAATTACAGGCAATTGCGCAAAGCTGTGAAGCCTTGCAGCGCCTTTCCCGGCTTAACCAAAACCTGCTTCTCTTAGCTAAAATAGAAAATCAACAATACATTACTACCTCCACCATAAACTTGGGACAGGTAATAGAAAAGTATCTGCGCTTGCTGGATGAACTCATCCAGGATAAACAGCTGGTTATTCACAGGGATATTGCCACCGATGTGCAATGGGCTATTCATCCGTTCCTGGCAGATACCCTGATAAGTAATCTCCTGGGAAATGCTATTAAGTACAATTACCCCCAAGGTGAAATAGTACTGCATCTAACAGCAACAACCCTCACTATCAGTAACACCAGTTACTTACCGGTAATTAAACCGGAACAGCTGTTTCAACGTTTTAAAAAATCCGGAGAAGCAGCCAACCCAGACTCCAACGGACTTGGACTCGCTATCGTAAAGAAAATAACGGATACCAATCACCTGAACATTACCTATAACTACCAAAAGCCATCCCATCGTTTTATCATTTCGCAAACCTCATAACTATACCGTCAACAGCCTACATTTTTCCAGCTTCAGATTCTCTACAAAATCACCCTGTTACTTTGTATCAAATTAGCAGGCATGAAAAAGGCACTGTTCACACTGATCTTGATAAGTACAGGCTTTATAGTAAGCGCACAGGACATCATCATATCCGTAAAAGATAGTACTACCAGGCAACCAATACCTGGTGTATCTGTATTAAATGTTACCAGCCAGAAAGGAACAGCTACCAACAATAATGGCATATTTCGTTTACCCCGGCAAGATAAAGGAACAATCATTTTCCGGTTCTCTTCAATTGGCTATGAACCGGCCACGCTTAACTTAACGTTTCCTTATACAGGTGTTGATACGATTCCTGTACTACTGAAGCAGCAAGGTGAAAATATGCAGGAAGTAGTGATCAGTTCTACGCGTACCAACAGCCGTGTAGAAGACCTGCCCATGAAAGTAGAAGTGTTGGGCCTGGAAGATATGCAGGAAGAAAGTGGTATCAAGCCAGGTAATGTAGCCAGTATATTGGGTGATCTTTCAGTGATCCATATTCAGAATACCTCCGCAGTAAATGGCAACAACTCCATTCGTATGCAAGGTATGGATGGTAAATACACGCAATTGTTGCGCGACGGACTACCCGTTTACGAAGGCCTTAGTGGTAACTTTGGGGTACTGGCCATCCCTCCTCTTGACCTGAAACAAATTGAAATTATAAAAGGCTCCGTATCCACCTTGTATGGTGGTGGCGCTATTGCGGGGATGATCAATTTTATTGCCAAAACACCTGGTAGCAAACCAGAACTAACGCTCCTTGCCAACCGCTCTACCTTGAAAGAAAATAACTTTAACACCTGGTATTCACAACGCTGGCATAAAACCGGGCTCACTTTATTTGCCGGTGTTACCACTCAAAATCCGGTAGATGTGAATAAAGATGGCTTCAGCGATGTTCCAAAAGTAAGGCAATACCTCCTTCATCCCCGCTTCTTCTATTACATTAATCCGAATGCCACATTGGTGGCAGGATATACTGGCACTATCGAAAAACGGGAAGGGGGTGACATGCAGGTGTTGGACCAAGGTAAAAACGGCTTGCATCAATACACGGAATCCAACAACAGCAACAGACACAGTATAGATCTGCAATTTACACAACGATCCCTGGCAGGTGGCAGTTTACATGTCAAAGGCGCCGGGAGTTTTTATCACCTATCGCATAAAGAAGGAGATTTTTTATTACAAGGTAATCAGACCAACACCTACGCCGAAATATCCTACAACAAAAAAAACAAACAGCACGACTGGGTAATAGGTTTTAACAACACTGGTGAAATATTCCGCAAAAATGGTACAGACAGCAGTTTGCTGAATAACTATACCTACAATACAACAGGTGCATTTTTACAGGACGCCTATTACCTTACTCCACAGCTGATGGCTGAAGCCGGCATACGCGCTGATTATCATAATGTATATGGCTGGTTCATTCTGCCCCGTGTCGCTTTTGTATACAAACCTATATCAGACCTATCCCTGCGGCTCAGTGGAGGTACGGGTTACAAAACACCAGCCATCTTCTCTTCTCAGACCCAAACTACTGGTTATCGCAACTTACACCCGCTTCCTGCGGATATATTATCAGAAAAAAGTAAAGGCGTAAATTTTGATGCTAACTACCACACCACACTGGGCAAAGTAGATGTTACCATTAATCAGGCTCTTTATTATACACATATAAATAATCCTATTCTACCAATACTACAGGTGGATGGTACGATATCCCTGCAAAATCAGCCTTATCATATCAATAGCCTGGGCACCGACACCTATATTCGTCTTAGCCTGGAACACCTGGAACTATATCTTGGTTATAATCATACCACCTCAAAGTACACCAGCACACCCGCTATCTTTATCCCATTTGCTCCCCAGGATAAATTTGCGGGAACACTGGCCTATGAAATAGCAGAAAAATGGCGCTTCGGTATTGAAAACAGCTGGAATGGCAATCAATATTTGTACAATAATGAAAAAGCCCCCTCCTACTGGTTCTGGGCGGCCATGATCTCCAGGAAATTAGGAGAGCATGTCACCATTGTGCTCAATGGTGAAAATATCTTTGATGCACGGCAGGGAAAAAATGCCCCTTTATATACCGGAAATGTCAACAATCCCCAGTTTGTACCACTATGGGGACCTATTGACGGACGGACCATTAATCTGTCTGCCAAATTTGATCTTTAACAGGTAGTGGCTCATTTACCTGTAAAATGTAGCCCGACTGTTTTTCGTAACAATACATATTGAAAAGTCTGCCCATCTTATAAACTACTGTTTAAATAAGATGGGCATATCTACGTCCGCCCATAGATTATCAAAGTAAATTCTGTAAATTTAGCCCACCTGAGTAACCAATAAACCGAACAGGGAATAAAATAACCATGCCAGCCCCGTTATTTATTCGCTAAAAAAGCGCTGATGAATGTGACCAATAACCGTAAGCCTGAAACCGATACCACTGGTAGTGCCCTTATGCAGGTAGACCCAATGCTTTTACAACAAAACCGCATGCTGGAAATGCTTTGCAAAGTGCATGCAGACTTTGCCATACAAAAAGGTACCCGGCAGGTATTTGAAACATTGCTTAATAGTACCCTTGAAATTACAGGCAGCGAATATGGTTTTATCGGAGAAGTACTGAAAAATGATAAAGGAAACCCGTATCTCCACACCCAGGCAGTTACAAATAATGCCTGGAATCCCGAGATGTTGCAGTATTATAATGATCACCTTGGAAAAGAGATGATCTTTTCCAATTTAAACAGCCTCTTTGGAGAAGTACTCAAAACGGCTGCACCGGTTATCAGTAACAACCCGGATACGGATAACCGCCGGTCCGGACTTCCTCAGGGCCATCCCATCCTCCATTCCTTTATGGGCCTTCCTGTAATACGCGATCAGGAAATGATTGGTATGATAGGAATAGCCAATAAACCAGGCGGGTACCAGGAAAGTATGGCAGATTTTCTGCAACCCCTGCTATCTACCTATGGTACATTAATCCATGCACACCACATAGACGAGCAACGCTCCCTGATTGAAAAGCAACACCATCAGCTGATGTCGGAAATGGAAGCACTGATTACTTCCCTGGATGATATTGTGATGGAAATGAATGAACAAAAAATCTTCACACAGGTATGGTGCAATAATGAAGAGATGTTGTTTTTACCCAAGGACAAACTGATAGGACGGCATATAAGGGAAGTCATGGGAAAACACACGGAAATGTCCAACAAACTAATAGATAAAGTACTGGAAACCGGAGAGTCGCAGGAATGGGATTATCCGGATATTCGGGAAAATAAAGCATACTGGTACAGCCTTAAAATTACCTTGCTGAAAAGTCAGGGACCACAGGGACCCAAACGTATTGCTATCATTATCAAGGATATCACTGCCCGCAAAAAGGCGGACCAGGCATTAATAGCTGCCCGGAAAGAACTGGAAAGAGCTAACCAACTCCTGGATGTAAGCCAGGAAATTGCCCGGCTGGGGGGCTGGGAAGTAAATCCTCAGACACAGCAAATGTTCTGGACCAGATATATGTATAAACTGCGGGAAGTACCCCTTGATTTCCCGGTTAGCATTGAGGCAGGATACAGCTTTTATCATCCGGATGACCAGGCCATTTTACGGGAGGCTGCCCGCAAAGGATTCTCCGAGAATATCCCCTATGACCTGGAACTAAGACACGTTTCTGCTAAAGGAAAAGAAACCTGGGTACGTGCCATAGGTATCCCCATGTTTCAGGATGGAAAACTCACCCATTACAGGGGTGTTATAATGGATATCACTGAGCAAAAACTATCACAACTGGAATTGATCCAGGCAAAGGAAGTGGCGGAGAAAGCCGCAAAGGCAAGAAGTGGTTTCTTATCTACAATGAGCCATGAAATACGTACACCACTGAATGCAATTATTGGGATTACCAATATCCTGCAGGAACAACATATGCCGGAAAATGCAAAGCTCGTCCAGAACCTGCAATTTTCTGCACAGCATCTGATGTCCCTGATCAATGATATTCTCGACTTCAGTAAAATGGATGCCGGTAAAATGGAACTGGAACACCAACCTTTTGATCTTCCCAAATTACTGCACTCCATTGCCAATAACCACCAGCCCTCGGCCAACAATAAAAATATCGAACTCTTTACCTCTTTCGATGAAAAGCTACCCACTATTATAGTAGGCGACCATGTAAGGTTAGCACAAATATTAAATAACCTGCTTAACAATGCCATCAAATTCACCAGCAAGGGGTATGTACGACTGGATGTACTGCTGGAACAGCTCCAGTCAGATGAGGCGGTCATCTCTTTTGCTGTAACCGACACCGGTGAAGGTATTGACCCTGATATACAGCAGAAAATATTTGAGCTGTTTATGCAGGCCGACTCTGCCACCTCACGCAAACATGGTGGCACAGGACTTGGGCTCGCTATCATCAAAAGCCTGATAGAACTCCACAACAGCCACATCGATGTGATCAGCCAACCAGGAGTAGGTACGGAATTCAGGTTTTCCCTCCGCTACGATCTCCAGGAAACAGTAGTGCAAAAACCAGCACCACCATTTCAATTACCTCCCGGATTATTGAAAAATATGCCGGTATTGATTGTAGAAGATAATCCGATCAATGTAATGGTAATACAGCACCACCTTAATAAAACCGGCGCTGTTACTACTGTTGCCACGAATGGTAAAGAAGCAGTCAAAGAAATGGGACAACAACATTTTATTGGTGTTATCCTGGATCTGCATATGCCGGAAATGAATGGCTATGAAACAATCCCCTATATCAGGGCCCTGCTTCCGGAAGCTTTTATCATTGTAATTACAGCGGATATTATGCCTGAGGTAACAGAAAAACTGGCGGCCCTCCAAGTACGGCATGTTATGCAAAAGCCTTTTAAACCGGATGTCCTGTATAAAACCCTTCAAATAGTACTACAGGAACAACAAGCAAAACACTGATTATTTTTATATGCCAGCTATGATCCCTGCCATAACAAAATGCCCTAATTTTGAATGCTTAGGATAAACTACAGGCTCAATGATGGACAATTCAAATTTATCAGCACGTGATCTGGCCGTGATCTGGCATCCTTATACCCAAATGCAGACGGCACCGGCACCTGTTGCCCTGCTAAGGGGAGAAGGTGCGCTGCTCTTTGATGAAGCAAACAATAGCTATATAGATGCTACCTCCAGTTGGTGGGTCAACATTCACGGACATGCACATCCTTATATTGCAGAACAACTGGCCTTACAGGCCAGACAGTTACAGCATTGCATCTTTGCCGGGTATACCCACCCTCCTGCCGTAAACCTCGCAGAAAGACTGCTGAAGATATTGCCAGGCCCGCAAAGCCGCGTGTTTTATTCAGACAATGGCTCTACAGCGGTAGAAGTAGCTCTTAAAATGGCGTTGCAATACTGGCATAACCAGGATATCAAAAAGAGAAAAATACTCGCTTTTCATCATGCCTATCATGGAGATACCTTTGGAGCAATGAGTGTCAGCGGCAGAAGTGTTTTTACCCGTGCATTTGATGATTTTCTTTTTGAGGTACACTTCATCGACCTGCCAACAGCCAGCAATATTACCAGCTTAAAATCACAAATAGCAGCCTGGCAACCGGAAGAAATTGCGGCCTTTATCTTTGAACCTCTCATCCAGGGATCTGCTGGTATGCTGATGTATGAGGCTGCTGCTTTTGAAGAATTATTACAGTACTGTCAGTCACAAAACATATTACTCATCGCAGATGAAGTAATGACCGGGTTTGGCAGAACAGGCAAAAACTTTGCGATGCAGTATACTTCAGTAGCACCGGATATCATCTGCTTGTCCAAGGGGCTTACAGGGGGAAATATGGCATTAGGGGTTACTACCTGTACTGCTGCTATTTATAATGCATTCCTCTCGGACAATAAGCTGAAAACGCTTTTCCACGGACATTCGTTTACAGCTAACCCACTAGCCTGTGCTGTTGCCCTGGCCAGCCTCGACCTTTTCCTGGAACCTGCCTGTGCAGCAAACAGACAAAGAATCCATGTACAACACCGGCAGTTTGCCGACCGGCTGAATACCCTGCCGGTGATTAAAAATACCCGCGTACTGGGTACTATTCTGGCATTTGATATCATCACAGCAGGAGAAGATGGCTATACAAATCAATTGGCTGACTACCTGCACCGTTTTTTCCGTGAAAGAAGAATTATGTTGCGTCCCCTGGGTAATACACTCTATATTTTACCCCCCTACTGCATTACCAATGAGCAACTGACGCAGGTATATGAAAGTATTATCGCCTGTGCGGAAGAATTGATGCATTAATGTATAAAAAATGTGCTGATAGTACCCGGATGGAAATGATTTCCGACAGGCATTATCAGCACATTTATATTTAGTGATGACCTGCTTAAAACTGTGCAGGTACTTCTACTTTTGTTTTATCCCACTCAAACACCAACTTACCCGCCGGTACAGAAATAGTGAATTTTTCTACTGCTGCTCCGCTAATCGTCTTTACAGGGGCTTTTACTTCAACTACATTTTTACCCTTGTTTTTGTCATAGTCAAATGCACCAAACTGACCCAGCTGACTATTCAGAATAATAGTCCACTCCTTTGCTTCAGGAATGGTAAATAAAGTATAAGTGCCTGCCTTTACCGGCTTACCACCCAAAGTACCATCTTTGGCAAAAGTAATCTCCGTAGCTTTATTCGCACCAGTACGCCATACCTGACCGTAAGGTACCAGCTCACCAAATATTACCCGATTGCGTTTAGAAGGTTGTCCGTAAGCGACTTTTACATTTTTGCCTTCTGCGGTTACCGCCGGGCTTTTAGGGGCCTGTGAAAACACCATACTACTGGCGCCCACGAGGAAGGAAAGTAATAAGATCATCTGTTTCATAAAGCGCGTTTTTATGATTAAAATTTTATACATGAATGTACTGTAATCCTCCCAAAATCGCTTTACCATCCATCATTTACCTGCTCCACTTTTCCAGCTAAAGGTAACCACTGCTTCTGACGGCAGTGTATAGGAAAAAATGTGCGCTTCACTGACCACACTTACCCGTTGGGCATGCCTGGCTTCATTCATGACCACCACGGTATACTGTCCCTCCCGGTAAAATGCCACATTGTAAATTTGATGTGCCGGCATTTCAGTAGAAAAAACCCGGTAAGCCCCCGGACGGACAAACTTACCGAAATGCCCCAGGGCAAAATACTCCTCTGTACGGATTGTCTGTCCCGTTTTGGAATAAACGGTGATCACTCCCCTACAATCTTTGCACCCATTATTCTGAGGGCCATGATGCTCATTCAATGCAAGATTATAAAACAATATGCCGGAGGCCCAGTTACGCATTCCCCCTATCAGCATATGACGTACATACAAACGCAAATTATCTCCAAAAACAGGAGTGGATTCACCTCCGGAGATTTCCGTTAAGACTACCTCCATTTCAGGATGCAATTTCTTTACCAGGCTCATATTGGACACTGACCCCGCGTATCCATGAAAAGCTACTCCGCTTACATACTGACTTACCGTCTTTTCATCCAGCAAACTATCGGCATATTCTGCCCCATCCAGGTTGCCATCATATACCATTAGCCTGGCATCTGATCCGGAAGCTTTCAGATAAGGACCTAAAAAGTTTTTTACCAGCCTGCGCGCCTGCACTGCCCCTAAAGACATACTGGGATATGCTTGTTCTCCTGCCAGTGGCGCACTCACCGGTGTAAGCGCATATATCCGGATGCCAGCCCGCTGCATAGCCTGTAAATAACCTGTCAGGTAACGGGCATACAACGATTCATAAGCTGGCAACAAGCTGCCTCCCTCCAGCTGCTTATTGCTTTTAAATGAAGCCGGAGCGCTCCAGGGACTGGCTATAATTTTTAACGCCGGGTTTATTGACAATATCTCACGGAGTATGGGCAATACATGAAGCGTATCTTCTGCCAGGTTCAATGTTAGGGTACTATCCGGGAATAACTGAAAAGGATAAGCAAAATTATGTGGTGAAAAGTCGGAAGGGCCGATGCTCACCCTTAAAAAATCCAGCCCTATCCCTGCGGGGGTAAATAACTGGCGGAAAAGGCTGTCACGCGATAGCGGGTTTACATAGTTATGCAGCACATAAGCTGCACTTCCTGTTAAAGCAGCCCCAAAGCCATTTATCTGCTGATAAGTACGGCTGGTATCTACTTCAATAACAAGAGAGTCTTCCCGTGTTCTGGCACCTGACGCTTTCCATGTCAGGGAATCGGTTATTTTGAGGAGTACCAGGTCACTCATGTCGGTAGTGCATACCGTTACAGGACCAGGTACTGTGGTTGGGGTGCCGGCATTACAACTCCATGTAATGCTTATGATCAGCATCAGGCTGCATATTCTCATAACAGGCGTATTGGGGTTCTACCAATTATTCTATGCTACAGTAGAAAATGCTTATGGTTGTTCACATATGGTACGCAATCTGTTTAGCCCCTCCTCCATCTGCGGACCAAACAGTTTATCCCCCATAAACCCTCTGAATTTCCACCAGGGCAGCCATCCCAGATCTGTTTCCAGGTACCAGTGAATAGCTGTGCCACTCCCATCAGTAGAAGGTTTCATTTCTAATCCTGAATAAACAGACTTCATACTGCTGAAATCCATATGATAGTAAATTCCTTTCTGAGGATTGCTGTCCGACACGGTGACTTTACCACTTCCCCCTCCCGGCTTAGTGCTTTCCCAGGTATAATAGGCACCGGTACCGGAAGCTGGCTCGGAAAAATTTATTACCGCTACACTATCAGCTATCATCCATGGGTTCCATGCCCTCCAGCCCTTTAGATCATTGGCTACCGTGTATACTTTACTCATTGGTGCATTAATAACTCCTGTCCGTTCTATCACTAATCTCGAAGGAAACATTAATGAGATGAGGAAGATCACTATTGCAAAAATCACTACACTGATAAAAAACAACTTGACAAATCGCATATAAAAAATAAAAGATCCAGAAAATGACAGACAGACTAAGTATTACTTCAACATTATTTTATCAGGCCAGTACCTGCCTCAGGTTGGCCAGCCCTTTTTCAAAGTCGCTGCCTACCCATTTATCCATTACCAACCCCAGGAGTTTTCTTATGGGATTTTGCCCCATATCAGCCTGCATACCCCAGGTTACCTGTGTACCACCCGCTACCGGCTCAAAGCGAAAATATCCCCTGGCTATCCCCTGATGCATAAAATTGCTGTTGGTTGCAATGTATTCCACCGGCCGGGATTCAACGATAGTCATGCTCCCATTTCCTACATGCCGGTGCCGGCTTTCCCAGCTAAATCCTGCACCTACCCCGCTTTCCTTTTCACCATATACAATCTTCATCGCCGGATCCAGCTGCTGCCAGGGAGACCATAACTCCCAGTTCCGTAAAATATTTACCCGGTCAAAGATAGCCGCCGCAGGAGCCGCTATCAGAAGCGTCCGTTCTACCTTTACATTAGGAGGAAGGAACATGGAATAAGTTACTATTCCAAGAATCAGTACCGCCAATGCACCTATTATCAATAAAAAAATTTGCATATGTACAGGTTTTAGGGGAACCAATCTTCTATAAGTTAAGGATATTATCTGAGTGAAAAAAGTGAAATAAAGGTCTTATTCCCAACGAAATATCTTAATAGCTACTGCATATACCACCACTCCCCAAAGTGTGATAATACCTATCTCGAACCCCACATCCCATAAGTGCTGCCCTTCAAAGGCCACTTTGCGGAAGGCGTCATTGAGGTAAGTAAGCGGCAGCATTCTGCAAATAGGTTGCAGCCAGGTAGGAAGCGCGTCTACGGCAAAGAAAGTGCCGGCCAACAGAAACTGTGGCAGGGTGATCATATTGGCAAAAGGCGGAATCGTACTCTCATTTTTGGCAACACTGCTCACCACAAACCCGAATCCCATAAATACCACCAACCCGAATACTGATAATACCAGCATCTCCAGAAAAGTAACAAAACCATGCACCAGGGTAAATCCAAAAGCAAAGTGTCCCAAACCAATGATCACTACAGAACTCAGTAACTGGAAAACCATCCTGCTAAGTGCTTCGCCCAATACAATATAGGTGCGGTTGATAGGGGTGGCAAAAAAACGCTTGAGTACCAACGTTTGCCGTAAGTTAAAAAAGAGGAAAGCAGTGCCAAATACGGCAGCACTCATTAATGCAAAACCAAGTTGCCCTGGCAACACAAAATCAATCGTCTTGTATTCCCTTCCCTGTATCACCGCTGTTTCAACGGTGGCTACACTCGGACGCTTATAATAACGGTCGTCTATTTGCGTGGATACATCTTTCAAAATGGATTCAAACAATTGGATCTTATCTACGGCAGCCGTAGAAGTACGCACCTTTACATCATAAGCCGGTGCTGTGCCCTCACTGGGTTTGGTGGTAATGTTAATAACAGCGGTAATACGGCCCTTTTTCAGGTCCTCTTCCATTTCCTCCGTCGTTTTGTCTGTTACCAATCTGATACTCTTGGTATTAGCCAACCCTTTATAGATAATGCTGCTGGTATCCGCGTTTTTATCCACTCCTACCCTTACAGATACAACGCTATCCCCTATAAATCCAAATACCAGGATAAATACCAGGGGAAACCCAAGACTGAAAACGACTGCGGACGGGCTGCGGAATATCCCTCTCAAACTGGCCTTGGTAACCGCCAACATTGCTCTGATCTGGTTGTACTTCACTCCATTCATCTGATTGCTTGATTAAAAACCGCGTAAAACTACTATTGTTTTGCCCATTTCCATAAAAAAACCTGCCGGAATACGGCAGGCTCTTTTATTAGCTATTAGCAGTTAGCTTTTAGCCATTAGCTGACCTAAGCAGTATAACACTGCGGCTTTTATCATTATTAAAGCCTGCATTACGGACTTTGGCTAAAAGCTAACTGCTAATGGCTAACAGCTCTTTTTATGCTATTTTAATTGAAAATCAAACGGTAACCGTGCCTGCACTTCCCCATTCATCTGCTGTACATTTTTAATCTGCTGGTAGATCTTGTAGTTTTCTCCCAGTTCCTTTTTAATCATCACAGCGCTGGCATCTCCTCCCAGCTGTTTCATGAACCGGGTCACTACATCCTGTGCTTCCGGGTATTCGTTTAATGAATAAGTAGACAGGTTGGCCATTTTAGCAGCACAGGCCAGTGCATCATCTACACCACCCAGGCGGTCTACCAGCCCTAACGCTTTGGCCTGTACGCCACTCCATACACGGCCCTGTGCAATACTATCCACAATAGCAGGATCCAGCTTTCTGCCGGTAGCTACCCTGGATTTGAAAGAAGCATAAATGCTGTCTACGGAGTTTTGTACAAATTTCTTTTCTATCTCTGTGAGCGGGCGGCTGGCTGTACCCAGATCAGCATATTGCGCTGTTTTTACCCCGTCGAATGTTACACCCAGCTTATTTTTGAAGAATCCCTGCATATTCGGCATTACCGCAAACACGCCAATAGAGCCGGTTAACGTATTCGGTTGTGCAAAGATGCTGTCTGCCATACAGGAAATATAATATCCTCCGGAAGCAGCATAATCTCCCATAGATACAATCACAGGCTTTTCCTTTTTGGCCAGGAGTAACTCCCGCCAGATCACTTCGGAAGCCAGGGCACTACCTCCACCGGAATTTACCCGGAAAACAATGGCTTTCACATCTTTATCCAAACGGGCTTTCCGTATTTCCTTCAGGTATTGGCCACTGCTGATCACATCCGGCCCTTCGCTATCGCCACTTACGATACTCCCCTGGGCATAGATGAGGGCAATCTTACTATCAGCACTGCCGGAATTGTAATTAGCGCTTTTCTCGTATTTCTTCAATGATACAAAGTTCACATCATCGTCTGGTTTCAGCCCCAGTTTACGCCGGATCTCGTCTATCACCTCATCATCATACTTCAGGCCATCTGCCAGTTTATATTGCAATGCATCCGAAGCTTCCTGAATCAGTCCTACATTAGCATAGCCATGCAAAACAGCGGTATCAATCTGACGGATTTCACCGATCTTTTGCAGGAAATTGCCATATAGTTCATCCAGGAAAGCACTGGTTTGAATACGGTTGGCTGCTGTCATCTGCGTTTCGCGCAAAGGCTCTGTAGCACTTTTAAATCTCCCATCATAGAAGATCTGTGGTTCTATGTCCAGCTTTTCCAGCGTTCCTTTAAGGAACATCAGCTGTACGGCAAACCCGCCAAAATCCACCCCACCCTTAGGGTTCAGGTATATTTTATCTGCCACGGAAGCCATATAGTACCCGCTCTGGCTCATCCCTTCTCCATAGGCATAGATAAACTTCTTTGCTTTTCTAAACGCAATCAGGGCATTTCTGATTTCCTCATTGGTAGCGTATCCGTTAGGATTACCACTGGTTTTGAGATAAATGCCCTTGATATTATCATCGGTAGCAGCGTACCGGATAAGCCGTACGGCATCATACAAGCCAGGGGTTTCATCAGGCCCGATCTTCAGTCCGCCAAACGGATTGGCCACTTTCTGTTCCGGATACAGCTGGCTGGTTTCCAGCACCAGTACCCCGTTGGGAGCAATGACCACTTTTTCGGGGGTAACAGACCGGCCAATAATGCCCAGTAATATAACCACCCCCACAATGGTGAAGATGATCAATGCCAGCAACATGGCGAAGAAAATTTTGAAAAAACTACGCATAAATGAAATTATAAATTCAAGATACCATTTTTATCCACGCCTCTTGCTACCTGTTTTAGTCCTTTGCAAAAGAGCGCTAAACTATGTTTACGTGTAAAAGCAGGATTTAATTTCCACAGTCCTTTCCAAAAATAAGGAATATGGCTACTTTTGGGCCGTCAAAGATACATGAATACAGCAATATTACTTATAGGTGGCAATTTAGGAGACCGTATCGGGCATTTGCAACAAGCCACGCAACTGATTGCCCGTAATGCAGGAGAAATAGTAAAAGCGTCCGCCTTATACGAAACGGCGCCCTGGGGTAATGTGGAACAGCCGGACTACCTCAACCAGGCGCTGCAGATAGCGACCCCGCTGGCAGCGCTTCCGCTGATGCATACGCTGCTGGAAACAGAACGGCAGATTGGCCGTATCCGCCAGCATAAATGGGGAGCCAGGGTGATTGATATAGATATGATCTTTTATAATGATGCTATTATCAACCTGCCCGACCTCAAAATCCCCCATCCCAGGATGCAAAGCAGGCAGTTTGTACTCGTGCCCTTAAATGAGATCGTTCCCGGCTATGTACACCCGGTATTGCACCAAAGCGTAAAAGAACTGCTGGCCGCTTGTCCGGACCTACTGCCAGCTACCAGGTACCAGGCAGATACCTCTTCCACAGGACAATAACTTTTTAATCACCCGGCCGCCGCAACGGTATGCCACGGAATACAGCTAAGCATGCAATACAGGTTTATCACAATTGAAGGAAACATTGGCGCCGGAAAAACAACCCTGGCCAGTAAACTGGCTGCCCATTTTCATGCTAAGCTTATCCTGGAAGAATTTGCAGATAACCCCTTCTTGCCGCTTTTTTATGAACGCCCCCAGCAATACGCCTTTCCGCTCGAACTATTCTTTATGGCAGAACGCTATAAACAACTGAAAGATATGCTGCAAACACAGGACCTCTTCCGCGAAGTGGTGGTGTCTGACTATCTCTTCATCAAAAGCCTCTTATTTGCCAAAGTAAACCTGCCGGAAGAAGAATATGCACTATACCAGAAATTGTTTGATATAATTAACCCCCAACTGGTTCAACCCGATCTCCTCATTTTTTTAAACGCACCGGTTAGCAGGCTCCAGGAAAATATCCGTCACCGGAACCGCTCTTACGAACAACAAATCCCGGACGACTATCTCCGGAACGTACATGATATGTATATGCAATATATTAAGCAACATCCGGTACGTACGCTGATGATCGATACTTCCAAATGGGACTTTGTACGCCAACCGGATGATTTTCAACGCCTCCTCACTGCCCTGGAAGAAGACTATGCACCTGGCATCAATTATATGAAGCTGTAAAATCTACGAAATACAGATATCTAGTTTATCTATACGATAATAAATAATATTATTTTGGCTTATACCCCCGTAAGCCTATTTTTGTTGCATACACAACAGGCAGTGACTATCGAATCGTCCGTACAAACATTGTGAAAACAATATGCTGTTCTGCTTGTTTTCTAATAAGGCATCTCTATTTGTTCACTTACAAAACATTAACCTTATGGCTGAAAAGAAGAAGCTTACTACCGCAGCTGGTATTCCGTATTTTGAACATGAAAACTCTATGACGGCCGGACCACGCGGTCCTATTTTACTACAGGATTTTATCCTGCATGAAAAGATGGCCCATTTTAACAGGGAAAGAATACCTGAAAGAGTAGTACACGCCAAAGGTACCGGCGCCTATGGTACCCTCACCATTACACATGATATCACCGCTTATACCAAGGCCAAAATTTTTAATACGGTAGGTAAAAAGATCAGGATGCTGGCACGTTTTTCTACCGTAGGTGGCGAAAAAGGCTCCGCAGATGCAGAACGCGATCCCCGTGGTTTTGCATTGAAGTTTTATACAGAAGAAGGGAACTGGGACCTCGTGGGAAACAATACGCCTGTTTTCTTCATTAAGGATCCTAAGAAATTCAGTGACTTTATCCATACACAAAAACGGGATCCCCGCACCAACTGCAAGAGTGCAACCATGATGTGGGACTTCTGGAGCCTCAATCCGGAAAGCCTTCACCAGGTAACCACCCTGATGAGCGACCGGGGTACACCTTACAGCCATCGTCATATGCATGGTTTTGGCAGCCATACCTTCTCCTTCCTCAACAGTAAGAATGAGAGGTTCTATGTAAAATTCCATTTCCTGACCATGCAGGGTATCAAAAACTTTACAGATGCAGAAGCAGGGGAAATGAGAGGCAAAGACCCGGATCATGCGCAGCGCGACCTGGTTGAGGCTATTGACCGTGGAGAGTTTCCAAAATGGGCCTTTAAAATCCAGGTAATGCCGGAAGCTGAAGCCAAAGATTACCGCTGGAATCCTTTTGACCTCACCAAAGTATGGCCGCATGCCGATTATCCATTGATTGATGTAGGCGTAATGGAACTGAATGAAATCCCGGCCAACTATTTTGCCGAGGTAGAACAGGCTGCTTTTGCACCCGCCCATGTGGTGGATGGTATCGGCTACTCTCCGGATAAAATGCTGCAGGGCCGCTTACTTTCCTATCCGGATGCACACCGCTACCGCCTGGGAGTAAACTATGAACAGATTCCTGTAAACCGTTGCCCTTATGCGGTAAATAACTATGAACGCGATGGCTTTATGCGGGTAGATGGCAATGGTGGCAGCAATCCCAACTATTTCCCCAACAGCTTTGATAATATCGAACCAGACCCTGCATATAAAGAACCAGGTATGGATCTCGATTCCTTAACGGCCGACTGGTACGATCGTAATGCACCTGGTGAAGATGATCATTATACACAACCAGGCAACCTGTTCCGGTTAATGACTGCACAGGAAAAACAAAATACCATCCATAATGTGGTAACCAGTATGTCTGGCATCACGGGGCCTAAAAAGGATATGATCATTCAAAGACAACTTTGTCATTTCTTCCGGGCAGATATCCAGTTTGGAATGGGCATCGCCAAAGGTTTAGGTGTTGAAGCGGAAATACCGGCCGCACACACGAAGTAAACAACTGCGAACCGCTGTAAGCAGATAGTATAGCGGACAGCTTAAATAACGCACTTTTCTGGTATTCAAATAAAACAGGGGCTGACCAAACTTTTGGCCAGCCCCCGTTGATTACTATCATCTTTATCAATAAGCCTGTTTATACCTCCATACACCTGCCCGCAATAGTACTGGCTACTATCCAGCCGCTGGTCCAGGCATGCTGGAAATTAAACCCTCCTGTTACCCCATCCACATCCATTACCTCCCCGGCAAAGAACAAATTAGGAGCCAGCCGGCTCTCCATCGTAGTGGCCTCTATTTCCGACAGGGTAATACCACCGGATGTAACAAACTCCTCCTTAAAAGTAGTTTTGCCCTGCACGGGGAATTCCATACTTACCAGATTTTTCATCAGGCGGTTCTGCTCTTTGGCTGGCAGATCGGCCCAACGGGTTTCTTCGGGGATGCCGGTATGCTGTAATAAAAATATCCATAGCCGCTGTGGCAGTCCAAATGGGTTCTTCGTTTTCAATGGCTGCCCTCCCATGGCTAAACGTAGTTCCTGCCATGCCGTACGTAAACTGTGCTCATTATATTGTGGCAGCCAGTTGACCAGTGCGGTAAACTGGTATTGCATCGCCTGCAGCTCCCGCGCACCCCAGGCAGACAAGCGTAAAATAGCCGGACCACTCATCCCCCAATGCGTGATTAACAATGGCCCCTGCTCCTGCAGTTTGGTACCGGTAATTTTTACCTGCGCTTCCGGTACACTTACGCCCATCAATGCCGTAATAGGATGTTTAGGCATGTTAAACGTAAACAGGGAAGGTACCGGAGTAGCAATACTATGCCCTGTTTGCTGCAACCAGGCAAACTTGTCGGCCTGTGCATAGCCTCCTGCAGCTATACATACAAAATCAGCTTTCAGGACCCGTCCTCTCTGCAAGTATACTTCCCAGGTTCCATCCGGCATTTTGTGCAGCCCCGTCACTTCCTGTTGCATCTCTATCACCAGCCGGTAGCGGTCCGCTTCCCGCAGCAAACAGTCTATAATCGTCTGTGAATCGTCTGTAACCGGAAACATCCGCCCATCTGCTTCTGTCTTCAGGGCTACTCCCCGGTCGGCAAACCATTGGATCGTATCCGGTACAAAAAAGTGGTTAAAGGCTTTCTTTACAAAATTTTGTCCCCGCGGATAACGTTTAACCATGTAAGGTATCCCAGGTGCCGCATGGGTCACATTACACCTTCCACCACCAGATACCTTCACCTTGGACAACAGCTTACCGGTCTTCTCCAGCAGCACTACTTCCAGCTCCGGACAAAGCCGGGCAGCATTTACCGCGCAAAAAAAACCGGCTGCACCACCGCCTGCCACCACTAATCTTTTATGAATCACCGTATTCTGTTTATTAAATATTAAAGTTTTCTTAAAAAGCCCTTTAAATACGCAATAATAAGTAAACCTGCCGTAATCTTATATGTCTAAACTTTTACAGCACGTTTTTTGATGCTATCTTGGTTTTAAATTAACATTCATGCGACCCACCCTGTACAAAAGAAAACTACGCCTGAAATGGTTGATACCTGTTTTGATTACCGGTGCTTTCAGCGCACTGGCATTCCTGCCTGCTGATAACTGGCAGGATAAGGTATTAAAGGCATTGCAGCAGTTTGGCCAGCACTACCCACAGGAAAAAGTATACCTGCAGCTGGATAAAGATTATTATGCTTCCGGTGAAACCATCTGGTTCAAAGCATATATCACCCTGCAGAATATGCCAGCTACCCAGGCTACCAATCTGTACGTAGAGCTGCTCGATCAAAACGGGACCATTGTACAAAAGAAACTATTTATGGCTTCCAGTGCCGGAGCGCCGGGCTTCTTTGAACTACCCGAAAACCAAAAAGCCGGCACTTACCAGCTGAGGGCCTACACCGCTTATATGCTCAACTATGACCCGGCATTCCTCTTTTACAGAACGCTGGAAGTATTTGACCCGCAAAAGAAAAATGCGGCCGTACAGGACTCCATGCCTATAACGGACTTTGCTGTACAATTTTTTCCGGAAGGGGGGAATATGATACAGGATGCCGCCGGACAGGTGGCTTTCAAAGCCATTGATAACAACGGCTATCCTATTGCCGTAACCGGTACAGTGAAAGACAGCAAAGGAAAAGAAGTAGCAACCATCACCACCATACATGATGGTATGGGAATGTTTGAACTAACACCCGCTCCTAACGAAACCTACCAGGCTACTGTAAAATCGGCAAAAGGACAATCCAAAACCTTTCCCCTACCTGCTGTGGCTACCACCGGTGCTGCCCTCAAAATCTTTAACAAAGGGGCCCGTGTTTTTTACCAGTCTGTATTCAGTAATAATTACGACAGCTCATTTAACGATATGATGATCGTTGCACAAATGGGGCAGCAACTCGTATATAAAGCCTCTCTTAATGCAGCAGAAGGCAGGATCAGCGGATTTATTCCTACCGACGACCTTCCTTCCGGTATCATGCAGATTACCTTATTTGGTAAGGACGCAGTACCGCTGGCAGAAAGACTGGCTTTTGTAAGGCAACCAGATACCCTTTCCCTTGTACTGGAGCCTACCAGCATCAGTACCAATGTACGGGAAAGAAATATCCTGCTGCTTAAAGTACCGGACAGTTTACAAACCAACTTATCTGTGTCCGTTACGGATGCTGATGCGGTGGCTGTAGATGACAATGCTACCAATATCATGTCCAGTCTGCTGCTGACATCCGATATCAAAGGATTTGTATTTAATCCGGCCTGGTATTTCAGGGATTTTGCGCCTGCAACGTTACAGGCGCTCGACCTGGTGATGATGACCAATGGCTGGAGACGCTTCAGCTGGCAAAAAATTATCAACAACGAATTCCCTGCCGGCAAATACTCCTATGAACAGGGTATCACCGTAAAAGGAACCGCTTTCACCAATGGCGGCCGATACCCGCTTACCAACGGGAAGATCGATTTTATGATCAAAATACCATACGATAGCTCTTCCATGTTTGCTTCTGGCCCGGTAAACGAAAAAGGAGAATTCTCCCTTTCCGGCCTTGTCTTCCCCGACACAGCGCTGATATATTATCAGGCTAATGACAAACAAAAGCGCTGGAAAGATGTAGAAGTAAAATTCAATACCCATTTCTTTACTGATAATTCACCGGTTAAAAGACCTACTCCTTTATTATTGCCACTGCCTATTAATGAAGGTACATTGAAAAGCTTCCTGACAACAGCATCGGAAAGCAATAAGGTCAACAGGTCTATCAATAATAGAATGGTATACCTGAAGGAAGTAAACGTAAAAGCCAGAAAACCTCCTAAAGAGGAGTCTATTGACAAGCGCTATGCTACCGGCATGTTTACCAGCGGCGATGGCTATACTTTTGACCTTCTCAAGGAACAGCCCACCAGCTTCAACGTGTTCCAATACCTGCAATCCAAGGTAGCTGGACTGAATATCATGGGGGATATGAATAATCCGAACATTTCCTGGCGTGGTGGGGCTCCTGTACTCTACCTGAATGAAATGCAAACGGACGCCGGCATGTTAAGCACTATTCCTATTACAGATATCGCAATGGTAAAAGTGTTTCGTCCTCCGTTTATGGGTGGTTTCGGTGGTGGCGCCAATGGGGCTATTGCTATTTATACCAAACGTGGTGGCGAAGGCGGCGGGTCCGATCCCAATATCAAAGGATTCGAATTGCTGAAGAAAGGCGGATTTACTGTTGTAAAAGATTTTTATTCGCCCAACTATGCGGTGAAGAAGGAAGTACACGTACTGCCCGACAAACGGCTCACTTTATACTGGAATCCGTCGCTCACAGTAGACTCTGTTTTCCATACTGCCAAGATAGAATTCTTTAACAACGACTTCACCCAACGTTACCGGGTAGTGGTAGAAGGTATATCCCACGATGGCCGTATAGGCAGAGTAGAAGAAATCTTCTGATCCAAAAGAATACGATATATAAATGGCTGGCCAGAAAATGGCCAGCCATTTCTTTTTGAAAGCCTAAGGTAGGCCTGTTGTCATTTAAATGAGCCGCGCTATTTGCAAAAGCATCAGACACCTTCAATAAGGTACCACTGGCAAATCAGCATCCGCTACCAGAAAATCCCTGCAAAGAAAAACCCTGCCATTACAGAAACGGCTACTGCTACCAGACCGGGGATCATAAAACTATGGTTGATCAGGTACTTCCCGATATGTGTACTACCCGTACGGTCAAAATTAATAGCGGTTAATAAGGTAGGATAACCCGGCAATACAAAATCCCCGTTTACCGCAGGGAACATGGCCACCAGATAGGCAGGAGGAATGCCCAGCGCTACCCCCAGTGGCATCAGGGCTTTGGTAGTCGCTGCCTGGCTGAACAATAACATGCTGAGTACAAACAATGCGATGGAAAAAGTCCAGGGGGCTGCCCTTACCATATCTCCCAGTGCCAGCTCTATTGCCTGATCGTTGGCCAACATAAAGGTAGCACTCATCCATACCACCCCAAAGATGGAAATCACTGCTTGTCCGCCTGCGGTAAAGAGGCTGGCTTTGGCCACACTGGCGGCCGAAGTTTTGCAAAAGATCATAATGCCCGCGGCGGCAGCCAGCATCACCAGTTCTATCACTGCTGCCATTTTAATATGCCCTTTGGCATCTACGGTAAGTCCTGCATTACCTGGCTCGAAAGAGGGTAACAAACCGGGGAAAGCTCCTACCAATACGATCAGGAGCACTGCCAGCCCAAAAATCAGTACAGATAGCTTAGCTCCCGGTAGTAATGGTTTATACTCCTTTGTTACTTCCAGCTCTTTTGCAAATTCAGGGTCTTTCATCAGCTCCAGGAAAGCAGGGTCTTTTTCCAGGTCTTTTCCCTTCTTCCAGCATACCGCTACCCCCGCGAGGATACCAATAATAGTAGCCGGAATACAGATCTTTAAAATATGCAGCAGGTCTATTTTACCGGCAGATAAAGAAATCATGGCTGCTGTTGCGGCAGAAATAGGGCTGGCTGTAATGCCCAGATGTGCGGCAATAACCGATATGCTCAACGCTCTTTCCGGACGGATACGCTTTTGAACAGACACCTCCTCTATAATAGGCAGCAACGAATAAGTAATATGTGCCGTACCGGCAAACAGCGTAAAGATATAGGTTACAAAAGGTCCCAGTAATACAATCAGGGATGGCTTGCTCCGTAAGATCTTTTCAGCAAGGCGTACCAGGTAATCCATCCCTCCGGCAGCCTGTAGCGCAGCAGCAGTACTTACTACTGCCAGGATAATCAGCATCACATCAATGGGTGGCTCTGCCGGACGCATCCTGAAAAAGAAGATAAAAATCACCAGCGCCACCATCCCCATCACCCCTAATCCAATGCCCTTCATTCGTGCTCCTACCAGTATGGCAGCCAGCATTATTGCAAACTGTATCCAGATCATAATATGGAATTGTGCGCCAATTTATATATTTATTTTACAATAAACCAGCGCCTGCTGCATGTTCGCGTTTATATCACACAACAGCAGCAGGCGCTTTTATAAATTCCACTCTTCCCATATGATATGGGATCACCCTTATTGGATAAACCGCGGATAGATCATATTGGAAGGGGTAAAAATCTCCTCCCACTTTTCCTGGGTAATGAATTTTTGCTCTTTTACGGCAATATCATGCACAGACTTACCCGTTTCCAGGGCCTCCCTTGCTATGGCAGCCGATTTTTCATAACCAATAATAGGGTTCAGCTGCGTAACAATACCGATACTGTTCATCACCATTTCCTTTGTCCGGTCTGCATTGGCAGTTATACCCAGCACGCATTTTTCCCGCAGCGTTTTGCAGGCATTGGTCATGTAGGTAATGGCGGTAAACAAAGCATAGGAAATCACCGGTTCCATTACATTCAGTTGCAACTGTCCGGCTTCTGCTGCCAGAGTAACAGTCAGGTCTGCCCCTATCACATAAAACGCAGTTTGATTCACCACCTCAGGAATTACAGGATTCACCTTACCCGGCATGATAGAAGAGCCTGGCTGCATCGCAGGCAGATTTATTTCGTTCAGTCCGCACCGTGGGCCGGATGAAAGTAAACGCAGGTCATTACATATTTTAGATACCTTGATAGCAGTACGTTTCAACACACCGGAAAGCTGTACATACACCCCGGTATCATAAGTAGCTTCTATCAGATCTCCCGCCAGCTTAAGATCCAGGCCCGTTACTTCACGCAGATACATCGTTACTTTATCTGCATATCCGGCAGGGGCATTTACCCCGGTACCAATAGCCGTGGCGCCCATATTGATCTCTGCAATCAGGCTTTTACTGTCTTCAATGCGTGACAATTCCTCATGGAGATTCGTAGCATACGCTTTAAACTCCTGCCCCATACTCATAGGTACCGCGTCCTGCAATTGGGTGCGGCCCATTTTAAGCACGTCTTTAAACTCCTCTCCTTTTACTTCAAATGCATCCGCCAGCGCACCCAGCGTATGGCTATACCCGGTGAGTTTATTCATCAGCGCAATGCGGAAAGCAGTGGGATAAGCATCGTTGGTTGACTGTGAGCAGTTTACATGATTATTCGGATGACAAAACTCATATTGCCCTTTTTGTTTGCCCATCATCTCCAGCGCTATATTAGCAATCACTTCATTGGCATTCATATTAACAGAAGTACCAGCTCCTCCCTGTATCAGGTCGCTCAGGAACTGGTCATTAAACTCGCCTTTGATAACCCGGTCACAGGCCTTTACAATGTAATCTGCAATGTTGGCGTCCAACACCCCCAGGTCGCGGTTAGCCAGTGCGGCTGCTTTTTTTACATAACCCAGCGCTTGTACAAACACAGGCTCCGTTTTCAGGGGAATACCTGTAATGTGGAAATTTTCCAGCGACCGTAATGTCTGAATTCCATAGTAAACATCGGGTGATAATTCCTTTTCTCCCAGGAAATCATGCTCAATTCTCTTAGTCATATAATCAGGCTTTAAATGTAACAGGGACATCAGCAAATAAACACACAATACTAACGAATTGTTTATCACTAAAAAATCCCCCTATATTTACAGCTTATTTTAAGGCACCTATTTGTTAGCGTTTATGTATAGAGTACTATGTATTTTCCTGATCAGTATGATGGGGTTAATGCCTGTCAGCAACACTTTCGCACAATCACACCTGAAGCCTGGATTTGATCCGGAAGAATATTATAATTTGCTGAAAATATCTGTCCGGCAGGCAGATACGCCGTGGACAAAGATTAAAAGTGCGCCGCCGGAAAATTGCCACCTGGTATACCGCGCTCCGGAAACCGGCCTGGTAAACCGGTGGGATTTATGGGTGGATGATACACATCAAACGGGGATTATCAGTATCCGCGGTACCAATGGTACGGCTCCCTCCTGGATGGAAAACTTCTATGCCGGTATGATCCCTGCCAAGGGTACTTTACAGCTGGATGATACCACTACTTTTCACTATACAATGTCCAACGATCCCCAGGCTTACGTACATGCAGGATGGACGCTGGGCATGGCTTCCATGGCACCGGATATTGTTTCCCGTATAAAAGCCTGCTATCAGCAGGGGATACACGAATTTATCATTGTAGGGCACAGCCAGGGTGGTGCCATCGCTTTCCTGCTCCGCTCCTATCTGCAATACCTGGATGATCCGGCACTGCCAAAAGATATTGTTTATAAAACCTATTGCAGTGCGGCTCCTAAACCAGGCAATCTGTTCTATGCGTACGACTTTGATTTTATTACCCGCAACGGGTGGGCTTTTCGTGTGGTAAATGCAAAAGACTGGGTACCGGAAACCCCTTTTTCTATTCAGACTACCCGGGATTATAATGCAATCAGCCCCTTTTCCAATGTAAAAAAGGCATTAAAAAAACAACCCTTCATGGCACGTACAGCCCTGGGATATATGTATGGACGCCTGGACCGCGCCACAAAAAGAGCCAGCCGCCGTATGCAAAAAACATTGGGCAAACTGGCTTATCAGCGTGTTAAAAAAGTGATGCCAGGCTATCAGCGTCCTGATTTTGTGGAAAGCCATAACTACATGCCGGCAGGTGCGCCCGTGATTCTATATCCGGATGCTACCTACGACCTGAAATTTCCTTTTGATGGGAAAAATGTTTTTGTACATCACATGTTTGAGCCTTATGCCTACCTGCTGAAAACCATTTACCACCTAAAGGATTAACCGGAAAGTAATTAATCTTCCTTACCGCTTTTTTCCCCTACAAACCAGTGTTCCTTTTCCTTGAAAAGAACATTAAAGGTAGTCAGGGAACCATAGATGCGGGTAATGTACTGCTGCATATTTACCTTATCTGCATCACTCAATACTTTGTGGCTGTTGATGTTCTGCTCCAATACACGCAAACGGTCACGCAGCATAACTATTTTGTGAAAGAAGGTTTCAATAGGTAATTCCTTCGCTTTCAGGTTGGCATCTCCCGGCTGTAATACCAGGGTACCACCTGCCCAGCGATCGCCGATTTTCACCACTTCTGTTACATCTCCCCACAAACGCAGGATCTTCAACAGGGATATTTCCAGGCTGGAAGTAGTTTCTACTTCAGGTGTTACATTCTCTGCCACCAATACCTCGAACAAATGATCGGTTTTGTCAATTTCTTTCAATCCATGATCGATAAACATCACTTTATACTGTGCATACTTCACTCCTATGATCACGCCCGGCCCGTAATGCGCGTGCTGTACCCGCGATCCGATACCCAGTGTTAATTCTTCCATGTGCTTTTTTTTTCAAACATACACATTTTTTCTGCCGGATGCACGCTTTACAGGTTGGAAGCAACCTGTCTGCATCAGGCATGCTTTACATAAAAAAAGACCGCTTCAATACAGAAACGGTCCTTACTAACAGATATATTGCAGGTAAAAGTTAATCTTTCAGCTTATTCAAAAAGAAGGACAATTTAAAAAGCAGCTCATCCTGTAACCCTGCTCTCAACTTGGCTTCCTCATCGGTAATCCCTAACCGGCGCAAACGCTGGTAATACACATAGGAACCTCCTATCAGCTCCAGGCACTCCTGTATCTTCTGTTTTACTTCTGCTTCCTTGCTGCGTTTTTCAAACTCCTTTTTGGAAAGAATCTTGTCAACAAAATAAAAATTGTCTTTGTCTTCCACCCACTTCTGCCCCTCGCGGTGCTGTGGTTTGTACACTTCCAGATAACAGTTATCCAGTTTTAACACATCTCCAAATTCGGCGCGTATATCTATTACCGTAGGCTTTTCTGCGGCCGGGTCCGACAAACGCTTTTTGATGAGATTACTGATCTCAATACCCAACGTATCACTATTCATCAGTATCTGATTCAACTCTGAAAATTCCAGGCTGATAGTGATGCGGGCATATCCCCTTCCGCTTTTAATCTTACCAAACAGGCTGGGCGTAGTTTGTTCATCAAAAACGATGTCTTCCACCTGCACCTTGCTGATGGTTTTATAATTAGGTTTATAACCTTCTTCAATAGGCGTAGCCCTACGGTTTACCTGCTTACTGGTTTCCTGCCGGCGGGTGAACTGGATAAAGTCATCTACAAAACGCAGCTCCTGCTTTTTAAGCTTTGTGTATAACTCATGAGTAGAGTAATTGTTCATTTTACTTAATACCATCAAATCATTCCAGCTGTCAAAATGCTGCATTTTCTTCAACTCATCCAAAACATCTGAAGCCGCCATATTACGACGGTACAATAGTTCCCCTACCAGAAACAGCGAATATTCATGGGCAGGATATCCCAGTTCCGGTAATACATCGTACGGGCTTCTTTTTAATTCACGGGCATGTTCCAGCAACTCAATATCAGACATAACAGGTGATAAAAGATATTTTTTGGCGGCCGACCGCAATTTCTTACTTACGTAGTCCAACAGATGATCATTTACCTGTCCCTGCTGTACAAAATCATGCAGGATTTGTACAAAACGCTTGGAAGCTGGTAAACCAAACTGTGAAAGGATGTCATTTTCCATGTCCAGCACATCCTCAAAACCGGTGTCTTCCTTTGCAGACTTTACCCGCTGCCCAATAAGCCGGTAACGCTGATAATACTCCTGTAATTTCAGTTTAAGCTGATCCATCATATGTATATAATTATTAAATAAATACTTAGTATTTATAAGCTGGTATGTCTGTCAGGCAATAAATTGTCATCCAACATTCATCTTTTGGGTCGGTTAGCTACCAAATAGTTGTTATCCTGGAAAATACGGCACATCCTTTCCAGGTCTTAAAATATCAAGCACCTGATTACCAATAGCTTATAAAATAAATCGTTTAATGGGAGAGTTTGCAAAGTTACGCCTTTTCCTGGCATGTTCCGCATGCTACCAGGAGAAATCTGGCTGGAGGGCTTATAAACTAAAATAGCCGGCACAATGGCCAGCTATCTTAGCTCAAAACAACAATATGGGAGTTGTGTTATAAACGTACTGCTTGCTTTCCGGGCTTTAAAACCACCACCTTCCCATTCCATACAAATCGTCCGCTGATGCCGGGCGGTAAAACCACTTCGCCAGCAATGCCGTCAGATTTGCCTGTGCGCTTCAGCGATACGGTAATAGTACCCGCCGGGTGCGGCATACTGCCGTTGATCTCCGTTAATTCACCAGGAGCAGGACGTACCAAAACTTTAGCAAATCCGGGGGCGTCAGGCATAATGCCACAGATGGTGGCCAGGAAATCATAATTAGGGCTGGCACTCCAGGCATGGCAATCAGAACGGGCAGGTTCCGGCTTTTCTGCAAAGGTGGTCAGCCCGGTCTTTAGCATATTTCTCCACGGGGTCAGCTCTCCATAATACTGATCTGCCATCCCTGCTTTTTTCAACGCCTGGTTCAGATAAAACCGGTAGTAGAAAGTAGCAGGTCCCAGGGTATTATCACTCAGGATTTTATTCATCACCGCCTTGATATCTTTAGCAGGAATCGTATTGGTGAGTATAGCCATAATACCTGCGTGCTGGCTAAAGGCTTTCTTTTCCGGCGTATTAGCCATTTCTTCCCTGCCCTTATCAAAACACTGCTGATAAGTACCATTGCTCAGGGTTGCAGCCAGCTTTTTGTAGTAGGCGCCCTCATATGTTTTTCCAAAGTAGGTAAACAGCTCGGCCGCCTGCTGAAGCGTATATACATACTGCAGGGTGATCACTGATGAATTACCATTGGTAGCTCCTTCGGGCACCCCATCCGCAAACGCATCTGTATAGTCTACAAAGTTCCACCACTTCATAGGTCCCAGCATTTTCTTCTCTTCATCTATTTTTTGTTCGTACCAGTTCAATACGCCGCTTACTGCGGTCAGCAATGGCTTTAAAAAAGCATCGTCCTTCCGGTGCATCCAGTAGTCGTACACCATCGTTACCCAATACAGGGAAAAGGGTGGGATTACCTGGATACGGTTACTGGGATACCGCCCCTGTGTTAATCCTTCCGGTACACGGGAGTGGTAAAAATCCATAATTGCTTTACGCATTAAGCGGTCATCGCCGGTTACATACAAAGAGATGAGCGATTGAATACGGGTATCTCCTTCGTACTGTAATTGCTCATAGTAAGGACAATCGAAATAGGTTTCGCCCGCACAAAGCCGGGCCGTTCTCCAGCCCACCTTCCACAGCTCCTGCATAGAGGCATCATTGCTGGAAAAGCCAGCCACTGCCTTAAACGGATAACCGGTATACTGCCCGTACATATCCGTAATAACCAGGGGCTGATCTGCCGTGGTAATATCCAGTTGCAGGTAGCGATAAGTACGGAACCATAAAGGGCGGAATAAACGGTTGTTGCCACCATCCATTTGAAACACATCATAATTGCCGATGATGTTTTTACCAGTAATTTCATCCCGGTTCCCTTTCTGATTATTTTTATCGAACAGTGCTTCTGCATAAGTCATTTTCACTACTGTACCTTTACCTCCATTTACCAGCAGTTCAGGATAAGCAGTGGTATTAAAGGTCTGATCCAGCAGGATGCTCACAGTTTTATTAGCGGGGATGGTAAGTGGTTTTTTGCCTCCTAAAAAATCGGCATTTACCTCCATGCCTTCAGCCCGCCTTACTGCTGGTATACGTTGTAATGTTTCTTCCATCAGTGGTATAGGACGTGGTACCAGTGTCCATTGATTGTCGGTACCATATCCCAGTGGAGCCGGATTGGCAACTGCCGATGCCGCCTTCCAGGCAACATCGTTATAGCCGGGCTGTTCCCATCCCCAGGGATATCGGGAGCCGTCTATCTGATCACCAGGCCCGATCACCATGTAGGCCCGCAGGCGCTGCATGTTGTCTGTAGAACAGGGGGTGTAGGATTGGTTCACCATCACCTTCCAGGTACCATTGGTATTCACTAACTGCTCAGCTTCGCTATCTCCCTGCAATACAAAAGCCGTTTGATTGGAGATTTGCGCCACGGGCGCATACACCCCCATATTCCATACCAGGGCAGCAATCACATTCTCACCTGCTTTTAAATAAGGCGCCAGGTCTACAGATTCAAAATACCAGTTATACAGATCTCCCCGCGCTGGTCCGCTACATACAGGTGTACCGTTTACAAACAACCGGTAGCGGTTATCTCCTGTTACATGTACCAGAAATTTACCTGGTTTACTGGTCAGGGAAAATGTCTTTCTGAAATGGAATACCCCATAATCTCTGAGGGGTACATCCGGGCAGGTCACCCAATTGGCAGGCCAATGCCCCTGCAATAAAGCCGGGTTCATCTTTACATCCTGTGCACAAAGGCTACCCATAAAAAAGAGGCAAATCAACGTGGCTCCTAATAGTCTTCTCATCATAACTTACAATTGCTAACAAGTATTTCTCAACAGGTATAACGGTAATGCCTGTTGTCCGGCATTTGGTTTACACAGGTAAAGGTATTACCTGTTTTGTCTAAAGCTGGTTTCCGGCCTGAATTTAGGAGAGAATGGCTAAAAAGGTGTCCTATGGTGTCTTGCGCTTAAGGTTTTATGAGCTGAACAATTCTTATTGCGGAGCAGATCAGCTAACCTCAAAGTGCCTTTCGCTGAAAGACGCTTTGAGGTGACTGATTTATACTAATACACTTTTTTCCTTTAAGGTAGACATCGCGGTAAGCCCTGCTGTATTTTTCTGGCTACCAGGAAAACAAATACTGATCAGCCAGCCGGTCACAAAGCAGATAATCAATCCTGTAAATGCATATAGAAGGAAATTCAGCGGGGTGTATTTATTAATAAAGTATTGGCCGATTCCACTCACCAGCAGGCCGCCGATAGCTCCCGCAGCATTGGCCCGCTTAGTAAAAATGCCCAGCAGGAATACACCACCTATTCCCCCTGTAAACAAGCCCAGAATGGTATTAAACTGGTCCCATAAAGAAACTACGCCCCTGTGGGCCATAAATAATGCCAGGCCGGTAGACAGCATACCAACCAGGGCTGTGGTTACTTTGGCAGCCCGCAAATACCTGAGATCTGTTTTTTGCGTGAACAGCACCTTATAAAAATCAGTGATAAAAGCAGTAGATACAGAGTTAAGACTACTGCTCAGGGTAGACATGGCAGCGGCAAAAATTCCGGCTATCAGTAAACCCGTTACCCCTACCGGCAATTCACTTACAATATACCAGGGAAATATCGAGTCCTGCTTATCCAGACTAATATTCACTTTTCCCGGGTGATAATAATAAAACAGGTATAATAAAGTCCCAATGCTCAGGAAAATAAGTCCGGCTGGAATAGTGATCCATGCACCAATACGGGCGCTTTGTTTAGCAGTGGCCTCATCTTTTGTGGTAAGATAACGTTGTACGGTGGTCTGATCGCTGCTGAACAGGATAAAATTGAGTGTCCATCCTCCTATGAACACTACCCAAAAATTAGGTGTGCTTAAATCGAAAGTGCCATCAAACATCCTGAATTTTCCATTGTCTGTAATATGCTGATAAATGGTTGCAGCATCCGCCGGTAATTTTGTGGGTATATAAAGTACACACAGGAAAGCTCCCCCCAGCAATACAAATACCTGAATTACATCTGTCCAGATTACCGCCTTGATACCTCCTTTAAATGTATAGAATACAGTGACCACGCCCATCAATAAAATGCAAACATTTACATCTATTCCCGTAATAACTGTCAGCGCTATACTGGGCAATAACAATACAATAGCCAATCGTCCCAGTTGCAGCACGATATATAAAAGCGATGCAATAAATCTTACCTTATAATTAAACCGTTTATCGAGATATTCATAAGCAGAGGTGATATTGAGGCGCCGGTAAAAGGGAATGAAATACCTGTTTACCAGTGGTACTACCAATATCACAGACATCATCAGAAAAAAATAGTTCCAGTTAGTAGCGTATGTTTTAGCCGGTACTGACATAAAGGTAATAGCACTTAAATGTGAGCCAAGGATACTTACTCCTACTGCCCATCCCGGCACCTTACCACCGCCTTTAAAATAATCTGCGGTGGATTGCTGTTTGCCTGCAAATGCCAACCCTATAAAAACTGTAAACAACAAGTATGCTGCCAGCACTGCGTAATCCCAGATGGAAAAAAAACCGGGATATACAATGGTCCCTTTGTACAGCGTAAAACCACCCTGCTCATTTTGGCTGGCTAACCAGAGCTGTCCCTCATCTTTTAAGAGATAGTTCCGACCGCTCATAAAACGGGAGCTGCCAGCAATACTCATACGCTTTGTAATCGTATTATACATCCATAACTGCCGGTAACTGCTATCAGATACTGCCAGAGATCCCGGAGCAAAAAGCAGGTAAGTACTGCCGGTAGCGATACCTGATAAAGGCGCAGCGGGCAATAATCCTGCATCATCTCTCAAAGGTGCAACTGTCCAGATACCTTTGCTCAGATCATATATCATCATATTCCTGCCGGGCTGCTCTCCCAACACATATATACAAGGATATTCACCATTCGATTGTACGAGCAATTGCGGGTAAATGCTGGGCACTGGCATCGGGGGCATCGGCTTCCAGGCATCCGGCTGCTGCAGGTCCAGCATATACATGCCATCAGCAGGGCCCGTTGTGGTTGTACCTCCTGCTACATACACCTTGTTTTCGTACAGTAATACGCCCGGTTTTTTTAGTACTACAGGCAGAGCCGGTAATGTCTCCTTCTTCCATTCCTGCCGCGCAGTATTCCAGCGCAGCAAGGATACCGTAGTTTGTAAACCAGCCTCGCTTTCGCCACCTGCACATACGATGCGCAGTTCATCGAATCCAATGCCTGCCTTCAGGCTATCCGCAGCCAGGAGTTGTTTTAAGATATCCAATTGCCTTACTGTTACAGCAGTATTTACTTCCCAGGTAATCTTGTTATAAGGAAGGGGTTCATGTGCATAGGAAGGCAAGAAGAACAGGCATATACATAATATCCCCAACAAAAGTGCTTTATTCATCCTGTTGTTTTTAAAGTGCAGTTTATATCCTTGATACTACCAGCTGGTCCAGCCACCATCTACCAGAAGGTTATGGCCGGTAACATATGCCGCAGCATCTGATGCCAGAAACACTACCGGCCCTTTAATATCATCATCCGTTGCAAACCTGCCTAATGGCGTGAGCCGTTTATAATTAGTTACAAATTCATTTTCCCCAATACTTGCCGCAATACCCGGACCATACCCACCCGGACTGATACAGTTTGCCCTGATATTAAACTGCCCATAATAATTAGCCAGCCATTTTGTGAAGCCCACCATCCCCCATTTATCGTAAGTGTAATTCACCGGGCTGGTCATCCCTGTGTTGCCATATACTTTAAAGTTTGGCCCCACAGTTCCCTGGATAGACCCTATATTGATAATACTGCCTGACTGCTGCATACACATCTGTTTTATTACAGCCTGTGTAATCAGCATCATTCCGGTAGCATTAATCTGTTGTGCGCCTTCCCATTCTGCTTTAGTAATATCATCCAGGTTTTTAAACCCTTCCCTCGAAACGGCGTTATTCACCAATACATCGATCCTGCCGTAGCTATTTAATACCTGCGCAGTAAAATCTTTCACGGACTGTTCATTACCCAGGTCCAGCTGCATACCTGCCGCCTGCAGATGCTGTGCCCGTAAATCGGCCGCATATGCTTCACAAGCTGCTACATCGCGGCTGGCCAGTATTACTGTTGCTCCGCACTCAGCCAGTGCCAGGGAAACAGGCTTGCCATAATAACCAGCACCACCTGTTACTATTGCTATTTTGCCATCCAGGCGGAACATATTTGTTGTGTGCATCCAGATATTATTTAAAAGTTCTGACTAGGGCAACCATACACCAGGAGTGAGTATGTCTTCCTGTATATCCCTGAATATGTTTTCAATAGATTCTGTTATTTCAATGGGCAAAGCCGCCTCCTTTAACCAGTCAACATTTTGCTGTACCTGCCGGCTATTTACAGCTCCGAAAACAAGACTACTCACTCCTGGCATATCACGTATATAGGTAAATGCCAGCGCTGCTACACTCCGGTTTGCTTTTACTGCCAGTTCCTGTAGCAGCCGGAGGTAAGGCCTTGCCCCTGTCAGTGTGCCGGATAAACTATCCGGGTCCATAAAAAACAATCCCTGCAAGAATATGCTTCGGGCAAATACCAACCTGCCAGCTGCTGCCAGCTGTTTAAACATTCCGTTATGTACCAGTCGCTGATCAAAAATATTCACAGGCACCTGTAACGCGGTAATGTTATCATATGCCAGTACCTGGTTTACTTCCTGAGGGTAATAAACAGAAATGCCCCCGGTATCGATCAACCCAAGTTCCTGCAGCTCGGTAAGGATGGAAGGTAGGATCCTCAGCACCTGTTCTACCGGCTGGTCTTTTCCCTTATGGAATAAACAACAGGGGATTTGCGGTATTTTCAACATTGCCAGGGAAGCACGTACACTTGCGATCACTTCTTCCCGGGCAGCTTTGACATTGCCTAAATGGTGATCACTGATCCTGAATTTAGTGACAATCTGAGGGGATGATGTTGCCCCGAAACCAGCGCACCATGTTCCCAGCAATTGTTCCGCATTTCCGTAATGTGGCGAAGTATCCAGGGTATTGATACCTGCCGCCATGGCCATCTTCAAAATACCAAAACTCTCTTCTCCGGAAGGCTGCCCACTATTGTTGGAAATTCCGTAGTCCATCCCAAGTTGTACCGTTCCCAATGTGAGCCGCGATACCTTCATCCCGTTAAAACTTACATATTGCATAACACAGGAATTAAATCATTACTGTACCGCGTATACGGTGTTGGTTCTGGTACCAGGTTTTATTTCTCCGCTGATATAAATCCACTTATTTTCCCAATAGGTTACAGGGAGAGTAACCCTTGCTGATATGTTGATCATAGTACTATCATACTTCCAGCTATCTTTCTCCGGATAATAGCGCAGTACACTCCGGGTGATACCCGGGTGCGTTGCAGGGGTTTCATACAATGCAGTAACAGCGTCGACTCCTCCCCATAATAACAGACTACCATCCTGCAATACCGGTAATGGACTTGCACCCGCCGACGCTCCCCTGGGCATGGGCCCCAGCTGTTGCCAGGTACCGGACCATTTGTTATCCGACCACACCGGCGTAAAACAATAAGCATCCTGTAAAATATGCCGGAAGCTCCCGTGCTTCGCATTCTTTCCTGTATTTTCCCCGCTGAAAAGATAGAACTTCCCATTATACACCCCACATACCGGCAACAGCCTTTGCGGGCCAGGGCAGGATGGTAATTCAAACCAGCCATTGGCAGGATTCACGAGGTCCAATGCATACATTTCAGACAACGGAGGCCCTGTAATACTACTGTTTCCACCTGCCACTATCAATAAACTTCCGGTAAGCGCACCAGCCATATTGGCCAATGGTACCGGTAAATCGGGGTAACGGGTCTGGCTTAACTGCTGATGCTCCCAGCTAAACCCGATTACCTGACGGGAGTAACTATCCGGTGAGCTTCCGCCCACAATAATCATCTGGTTGCCATAATTAACGGCTATCCCATATGCCAGCGGCAATGGCAATTTTTCTTTTAATAGTACCCATCCTTTTCCCTTTTCCAATCTGTAGATATTATCATACCATTTCTTTTTGCCTCCTTCCCATGGCCGTTTTCCCGGAAAATTAGCCCCTCCCATACAAAAAAGCGTTCCATTACTTACGCCTGCAAACATCCCTGCCCATCCCTCTCCGGGTAATGCAGGTAATGTTGTCCACGTAAGTTTATCCTGTGCCTGTGTTTGAGTACCATTCATCATAACATGACCCAATAATAAAATTCCAGTTAACAATATTTTAAGCCTGTCCGGTATCATATTCATTTTTCATTTTGATCCCATTGAATATTAATGCGCATCACAGCACCCGGCCCCGGCTCTGCATATCCCCCGGTAACAATGATTGTCTTTTGCGGGCCTTCCCCTTGAAGCAGCATTACATTACTAGTTAAAGGTAATCCCGTATCAATAGCATACAACCATGTTCCATCAGGCGCCAACACCTGCACCGCCTGCATACCGTAATGGGCTACCAACAAATACCCCTCCTCATCTAATTCCAAACCATCCGGCAGATTGTCTATCATCTTTCCGGATGGGTGTACGGGTAAGGTTGCCCATACCTCTGCAGGACCAGCCGCCACCCCGGGTGTAGCAAGCGGAATCTGTAAAATACGGTTACGATAACTTTCCGCAACAAACAGGGAACGCTGATCATGAGACAGTACCAGCCCATTCGGAAAATCTATATCCTGTGCTACTATCTCTTGATGACCATCTATGCCGATAAAGAAAACGTTTCCTCTTTCACGAACAGCATCCGTAAAATAAATACCTGCTCCAGCCTGGAAAACAAGATCACAGGCTGCATGCACTTTGTGTCCTGCACAACTTCCCATCAGCTCATGTTTTACAAACCTGCCATCCGGATCAAACCGATGAATACTGCCGGATTTACTATCACATACCAGGTGGTCTCCATCCGGTAATATCACCTGGCCATTAGGACGCTCCCCCTTTGCCCATGTGATCATTTGGCCAGTAGTATCCATTTTTATTATACTGCCGCCAGCAAGTGTGGTAAAAAAAAGATTACCCGCTGCATCCAGCACAGGCCCCTCTGTATAAAACGGTAATACTGCCAGTTGTGCTGTTACTATATTGGCTGGTATTGCTTTCACTAAGTTTCTTTTATATTTCTTCAAAAGGAAACATGGGCTTACGCCGGTGCTTATAATCAAATAAGGTCATATTAGCTTGTGTAACACCCGGAGTATCTACCTGCATGATAGTAGGGCAAACCGAACTATAAGCCGCAACCGGGGCATTCACTCCTTTTGCCACCACGATATCAAATGCAGCAGGTGCTACACCAAATGCAGTGAGCTGTTGCAAGCTGAAAGGCGGTACACGCAAGGAAGTCAGCATCACCATATTTCCATTGGCAGTTGTTACAATGGCTATCTTTCCCATATCATAATTCACCTGCCCTCCATGTCGGGGTGTAGTTTCCTTAAAATCGCCATCACACAACTGCTGTAATACAACCCGGGTAGAAAAAGCTGCTCCCTGTCTGCTGCAATTACCTCCAAAGGATAAATCAAAAGTATCTTTTGGATTAAAAGTGGATGCTATTGCCACTGCAGCCGGATCATAGATACAAATAAAAGTACGGTACCTGCAATCCTCTTCTATAGCCTCCAGCAAAATAGTGCTATTGCCTGGTGATCCCCCACCTACATTGTCGCCCATATCCAGCATCAGGACCGGCTTTTCGGCAGCAGCTACCAATGGCAACAAGTCACCGACCGACTGGCGATTGCCTGTGAATAATGCTTTATGCTCCCGCATATAGGAAGTTAACTCTCCAATTGCGTCTTCTCCCAAAGCAGGTGCATTGTCGGTTACCACAATAAAAGCGCTCCCCATTTCGGCTACATCTGCATACGGGAATCCCAGGATCACACTCACTGATAAGATTCCTGCCCGCTGGTTGATTGCTTTTGCCAGCTGATACAAGCTCACACAAGGTTCCTGCATTGTATATTGCTGTTCCATACTGATAGCCAGTGGTAACATCCCCAGATATTGCACGGGTTTTATTTTTCCCTGCAAGCACTGCAACAGCAACCGGGCAGCTGCTCTGCCTGTTTCCCGCTGATCAATATGAGGATTGGTTTTATAGGCTACCAATGCATCCGTGGCAGCTATCATAGCCGGGCTTACATTGGCATGAGGATCAAGGGTTCCTATAATGGGGATCAGCGGACCCACCATTTCCCGCAACAACGAGAGCCAATGTCCATCCATATCCGGATAGTCCTCACTTACAGCAGCACCATGCGGCACTACCAGGCAACCATCAACTGGTAATACTTCCTGCAATGCCGCCAGCATTTCTGTTAGCAATGACTGATATGTTTCGGCGGCAATAATACCTCCGGGCGTAGCGGTAGCATAAAAGACCGGTACCAATTCAATAGCCTCCTGCTCCAGCACTTCCATCATCCCTCCAATTTCATGAAAGGCATCCCGGTATTCGTGCAGGATATCTTTTCCCTTCAGCAGTCGTGCCTGCTCAAAATTAATCCGTGTAACTGGCGTATTAATGAATGTATTCGATTCATGATAAATCCCCAGCAAAGCAATCCGCTTAGTCATCGTCCTTTACTTTTTAACATATGCCACCACATCCGTTTCAAACTTCAGCAGCTCCCCCAGGCAACCTATCAATGTTGTTCTTGCGGGAAACGGTTCACTAAAGTATTCCCGGTATATTGCATTGAAAGCTGCCAGATCTTCCTGTTTGCCTACATAGTTCCTTACCTGCACCACATCTTCCAGGCTACAGCCAGCTGCAGCGAGTATCGTCTTCACATTTTCAAAGGAACGTCTGCATTCTTCTTCAAAGGTTCCCTTGATAATGTTTCCTTCTTTGTCTACTGAAGCCTGTCCGGATACAAATAAATAGTCGCCCGCCAGTATTGCCGGAGAAAAAGGCAAGGGGCTTGCAGGTACATGTGCACCTTTTATTACGATCTTGTTTTTCATCTTTATGCATTTAATTGCTGATAAAGCGGTGTATGTACCCTTTTTACAGCACGCCATATTTTTCGTAAGCCGCCGTTGCCTTCATGCCTTCCCTGATGGCATCCCGGGTGATATTTTCTGCCTGCACTTTCTCCAGTGCTTTCCGGATCACTTCTTCCTCGATATGTGCTGGTATCACTACCAGACCATCTTCATCAGCAAACACTAAGTCGTTGGGAGCAAATACTACTCCATCTATTACCACTTTTACATCTACGTCTACCACCCGCTGCCGGTGCAAACTATCATACGGGCTTTTATCCGTTGCCAGCACCGGGAACTGCATCGCACGCATTTTTTCTATGTCTCTGACAGCACCATGTACGATAGCACCACAGCAACCACTATTCATGGCAGCCGTTGATAATAATTCTCCCCAGATACCGGAACGCCGGGAGCCGCCCGCAGCACAGATCAGGATATCGCCTGACCTGCAGCTATCTACGGCCTCCAATTCCAGCTCATACGGATGTTTATCTTCATCATACATATCTGCCCACAAGGTGGTTTTACAACGTCCTGCCAGCTTGGCAATCCCTGTATAAGCCTGAAAAGGAATACTTACCGCCTGTTGCCTGAATCCCATACTATCTAATGCATCTGCTATAACTGCCACATATAATAGCTCTTTTAATTGATCCAATGGAAGCATATACTTTGTTTAATGATTATCAATAGCCGGTAATTGTTGTACAGCAAACCTGTCCAGTTTATTTACCATTTCCAGTATTTCCTCATCACTCCAGGGTAATTTTCCTGGTAATAAAGGCGGTTTGGGATCACCTATATCAATTCCATGTTTTACTATCATCGCTCTTCTGAAGAATGACCATACTACCGGAAGGATCTGTTCTATCAGGTGTTGCAATTCAAGCATAAAAGTGCTGGCCTCCATCACCTGCCCATCCAGGAAACTACGGCGTATATACTTGCAGGTACTGCCTATCAGATTATAAGTAGTACCTATAGCACCCGCCGTACCACACAATGCTGCATGACAAAGTAACTCATCCGCACCACTGAACAATTTCCAGTTATTACCGGCGCGGAGATGGATACTACTGATTTCCAGGAGATTTTGTGTTGTCAGTTTCATTCCATATACATTCGGAATTTCCAGCAGTACTTTTATCAACTCTTCATTACCTGCTGTCACCTTACCTATCTGATAAGGAAAGAAGGGCAAGTCTGTAGCCAATGCAATACGGCTATAATGCTGGATAGCCATTTTTTCCGATGCTCCGTAATAAATAGGCCCCACTGCAGAAATACCATCCGCTCCCTTTTGCGCTGCGTGCTTAGCCAGACGAACAGATTCATCTGTATTCAAAGCACCTACCTGTACCATTACCGGTAATCTTTTGTTTACGATTTCCAGGGTCGCTTCTGTAACATGCATACGCTGCGCTTCACTGAACAAAAATCCCTGTCCTGTAGAACCCAGCAGATAAAGCCCGTCTACCTGTTCTTTGACCAGTAATTCTATTAGCTTTTCCAGTTCAGTCGTGTTTAACGTGCCTGCTTCATTTACTGGTGTGAACATAGCAGGCCAAACTCCCTGAAACTGTTCTTCCTTGTTTTTACTGCCCATATTTGCTTTTTTTAAAATTGTATAAGTATTTCTTTAAGTGCTTTTATTCCATCCAGTTGCTGCAATTGCGGCAATCCGAAATGTTTTTCTACAGCAGCCATATCTTTAAAGCCACTGCCAGTAACCAGACAAACCACCGTATCCGTTGCTGTTATTTTCTTTTCCTTTAATGCAGCTTCCACACCAGCCAATGCTACTGCCCCTGCCGGCTCACAAAAAATACCTTCTCTGGAAGCCAACTGCTGCTGCCAGGAAAATACTGCAGCATCGGTGACCACATAGCCGTTACCATTTAACTGGCGGCAGGCGGTAATTACCTCATTACCATCCAGTATACCAGGTACCTGCAGCCCACTGATAGCAGTAGTGGCACTCCTGATAGCAGTAGCCTTTAGCTCCTGGTTTCTTAATGCTCCTGCAATCGTATTATTACCTTCCGGCTGTACACAGTTCACAGCAGGCAAATGAGGCAACTGGTATTTATTACCGTATGCCATTACACCAAGGGCAACTGCCAGGGTGAGCCCACCACCACCTGCTGGTGAAAAAATATGCGCAGGAGGCTGCTGCATTTCTTCCAGCAATTCGTAAGCAATTGTTTGTACCCCCTGCATGCCTGCTTCACAGTACCGATAAGCACTTACCGGCAAGGGAATACCTTTTTCAGCAGCTAACCTTTCCAGCATTTCAAACAGTCCGGATGTTACTTGCGGGTCTATTCCAAAATCCTTTACCATATATGCTATCGCACCATACAATTGCATCTGCCGGACTTTAGGTAATGGGGCACCATCTACGATGGCTAATGCGCAGGTAATCCCTGCAGCGGCACTATAAGCCGCCAATGCAGCACCGGTATTCCCGCTGGAAGTAGCCACACATAAACGCTGCTGCATACTATTGAGCAGGCTGATAAATACCGCAGCAAACCTGTCTTTGTAAGAACCCGTAGGATTCAGGTTTTCCAGTTTAAAATATAACGATGGCAATCCCAGGGCCGGACCTATTGATCTTGATTTCACCAATGGCGTATGTCCTTCACCCAGCATTACCCGGTATGCTTCCGGAATAGCAGGAAGCAGGTCGCCGTATGTCCAGATACTTTTCAAAACTCTTCAGGGAATTGTAGTTTTTTAATAGCATAATCGTTGAAATTATGCTTGAACCCACCATCTACCAACAGTGTAGTGCCGGTAATATATGATGCCTCTGCTGAGCTTAACCAGTAAACAGCATTGGCAACTTCCTGCGCCGTGCCGCCACGGCCCAGCGGCGTTAATCCCTGCAGGTGTGCAGTCATCGCATTGCTAACGTTTTTACCTGTTGCATCCACATAGTCATTGCTCATCTCTGTATCAATATAACCAGGACAAATACCGGTAACGCGGATATTACTCCTGCCATAGGTAACGGCCAGTTCATATGTAAGACTCTCCATCCCTCCCTTAGCGGCAATGTAAGCAGGGCTATTACCTGCTGCCCTTTCTGACATGACGCTCGATATATTGATGATAGCGCCACCTGTCTTACGCGCTTCCATGGCAGCCGCACACCACTTAGCCAAAAATGCAGGAGCGGTAAGGCATACCCGTAAGGTCTGTTCCCATGTATTTATTTCCAGCGTGCGCATCGTACCTATCGTTCTCCAGGCAGCATTGTTTACTAATACATCAATGCGGTTCCAATGTTCTATAGTTTTCGCTGTAATACTTTTCAGATAACTCGTATCCGCCAGATCTCCTATCGACAACAAACATTCACTGTTGTATTTTTCTTCCAGCAGTGTTTTTAATTGCTGTAGTGCCTCCTTATCCTGACCAGCCAGTACAAGCCGGTAGCCGGCAGCTGCAAACCGTTCGGCAACAGCCCGCCCAATCCCCCGGGACGCCCCTGTGATGATCACCACTTTTTTAAGTTCCATGTATTACAACTTTTCCCGGTTTCAGAATAGGAAGTATGCCACCCAGGGCATCTCCCCTTTTAACATGCACCACTGCACGCAACATAAATACCAACCCATCCATATCAGCCAATACAACTGCCTCCTCCCCGTATGGTGACAAAACATGTCCCCATACGTCGTCTTTCTTCACCTGTTTTCCCAAGGCTACCTGCGGTACAAATATGCCTGCTGACGGTGCTGGTAGCTTAGCCTGCAAGTGCCCGCTGTTGATTATAAAGTCTTCTACCCAATAGGATACCTCCGTCTCCTCTCCACCGCTGTCTGTTGTCATTCCTAACATCCGCAGCACATTTCTGCAGCCCTTTACATAGGCATCTATTACTTGCGGCCGGATACCGGTGCCGCCTCCATATTCAACATAAATAGCCGGTACCTGTGCATCTCTTGCCACAGAAAGTGTTCTGCCTGCTGCATAATGATCAGTACCCCATATTACCGGCAACCCGAAGGCATATGCCATCTTTTGCTGACTTTTCAATATTGTTTCTACAGGGTGCAACATATAGCCGCACAAAGGATATAAATCATATAGTATTCCACCGGTATGCATGTCAATAAAGTAATCCGCCGTATGAATTAATTTACTGATAGCATCAGCACTCCGCGCTGTAGGGGTCCCCTCCGCATCTCCGGGACAAATGCGTGCCAGGTCTTTTCCATCACTGCCGTACCTCGTACCAGCTACAAATGCACTCGTGTTTACGACCGGAACAAGCGTTACCTTCCCCACCAGTAACCCAGCAGACAGTTGCTGCAATAATTCCCTGACTGCCAGCATGGGTTCAAATTCATCCCCATGCACTCCTGCCGCAATGAGCACATGCGGGCCTGGCTGTTCAGCAGTAATTGCATAGGCATTAAATGGGTCACTTAATATTTTCATGAATATTTGCTGAACAGGTGAATGATGCCGGATCAAAAATTTCCAGCTCTTTGAAAATCAACCGGGCCATTTCCAGATGCCCTGTCCCATTAGGATGCAATGGATCTTTCAACCAGGTACTCCGGATATCATGCTGCGCTGCCATTGCTGTCCAATACTCCCATTGATCAATCAGAATCACATTTTGTTCCTCTGCCACCGTTTGAATAATCTTAATATAATCGGGCAGAGTAGCCCGTTCCGGGGCATCCTGTATCCGGATAATGTTAGGCGTTTGCAACAATGGAATGGCTTTCAGTTCACGGATTTTAGTCACCAACAGTTGCAGGTTCTTCCTGAAATCATCCGGTGCTACCCGCCTGTCGGAAGCACAGTCATTGGTTCCGATCATCAGGGATACCACCGCAGGTTTGAATTGCGCTACCCGCCAGTCAAAATCCGGCAATACATTAGCGGTAGTATTTCCACTCACGCCTGTATTAATCACAAAATCCCGTACTCTTGACAGCTCCCATCTGATACGCTCTGAAAACACTTCCTGGTAAGACCGGAAGCCATTTGTATGCTTAGCCCCCTGTGTTATGCTATCACCAGTAAATACCCAGATCAAAGGAGCTTTAGCTTTAAGCATCCCTTGCAGTTGCCCGAACTCATGCTTCCGTTTATTGAAAGGTCTGATCATAATGGCAGTTGATTAATTATAAATCCAGTCCAAACTGAGACGGGTGATATGGGTCACAGCCAGCCCGTTTTTTCTCCGGTCACCTGCACAATGTCCTAACAGTACATGTTTACCGGTGAAATGTATAGCTGTATAACAATACCATCCATCCGGGTCATCCTCCACCGTTTTGATATGCTCCCATGTTTTACCTTCATCTTTCGAAACCGCTACATTAAATGGGGTGCGCTTGCCTTTGATGTCTGGATTACTACCATCATTATTATTCCATACCAGCAGCAAATCTCCTGTTGAAGGAATCCGTTCAATAGAAGCAGGAGATACCGGAGATTTAATATTACTGGGCACAGCAGGGCTCCAGGTTTTCCCTTTGTTTTTTGAATATGATAAATACTGTACCCCGCCATTTGTCCTGATGATCATAAGAATTTTTCCATTCTTCAGTTCTACCAGTCCGGGTTCCTGAGTGATTACTTTGTCCGGGTTAGGTACTTCTGCACCTGGTTGCCACGTTTTACCATTGTTATCCGAATAGTAACTGAACAAGCGTCCGTTTTCATGCCATTTCTCTTCACCAGGTACCTTATGCAATGCTACTGACAAAAGTATCCTGCCATTTTTCAACTGGATAACACGATTGTTGTTCAGTACAAAATATCCCTTCTTATCAGTAATACATGGAACCGGATCGCCCCAGGTGGCAGCTTCATCAGTGGAGATTCTCATCATAGGAATACAATCCTCCTCGGAATTTTTCCTTACATAAAACAAGGCGATGGCACCATTTTGCAGCCGGAGTAAGGAAACAGACATTACATTCATATCCCCTTCTTTCGCTACAATCATTTTATCTTCAGTAGTCCATGTTTTGCCACCATCACCGGAATACCGGCCCGCCAGAAAAGCAGGGGCATGATCACCTCCTGATTTACCGGTATAGCGGCTATACACAAACAGTATGCGCCCATCTTTCAGATCAATAAAATCACCTTCACTATTCCTTGGATTATCAGGACCTGGGTCAAGGCTTAAAACCACTTCCTTGCCTGGGTCCTGTGGGTGTTTGTTATCTTCAGATATGTTTTTAAATCCGAGAATGGTCCCTGCCATCAGCAGGCCAATTCCTATTTTTGATAAAACATTCATTGCGAATTTAATTTTAGGTGACTGATAATTAATATCCAGGGTTTTGAGTAATTTTTGCGTTCAGGCTAATAGTACTTTCCGAAATAGGAAACAACAACAGGTAGTCTTTTCCCTTTCTGTTTTGCAGAGAAGGTACCAGATCAAACGCTTTGTTGAATCTTACCAGATCCCACCAGCGTTTAGCTTCAAAGGATAACTCCAATAGCCTTTCTTTCAAGATAGCATCATCATTTTCCTGCAATGAAGCTGATACAAACCGGTGGTCTTCAAATTTCACACCGTATGCTCTTTGGCGCACCTGGTTTATTTCATTCGCGGGATCCATTTTCAGTGCATTCTTTGCTTCTGCTATCATCAATAATACATCAGCATAACGATATATGATCACATCATCCAGGAACTTACGCCCTCCTGCATCTACAAATCCTTTATACTTTAAAACAACGGCTGTAAAATATTTGGCGTTTCCCCCAGCATCTTTGGCATATAGTTCAAGAAACGTTCTGTCTTTACGGAGATCATCCGCATTGAATTGTTTCCTTAACGTTTCGGAAGGGGTAATCCAATTATTTCCCCCGCCGGCTCCCAATTTTTGTTTGGTAGCATCATCCAGCCCTTGGGGAATATCTACCGGCCGGATATACAGGTCCTGGTTATAATTGCTTTCTGCTTCCAGGTCGGCATAATTGACGGCAAATAGTATTTCTTTATTCCCTTTATTGGCATAATCAAATACATCATTAAAGTTGCCCAGCAGGGTTATATCAGCCTTTTGTGCTTCCTGCAAAGCAGTCAATGCTATTTGTAAATCCTTATCTCCACCTCCATTCCGTTTAGCAGTCCACAGATATACATCTCCTTTTAGTGCGTTCACAGCCGGGTTACTCCATTCATGCCGTTTATTCCGGAAAGCGTTATCTGAAAATAATTCCAGTGCTTTATCTATATCCGATTTGATTTGCGTGAATACTTCTTCAGCACTATTACGTGGCCGGTATATAGTGTTTGCATCATAACTCTCTGTAGGCTCTTTTACCAGGGGAACGCCTCCCCAGGTACGTACCAATATATAGTATATATAAGCACGCATCGCATACGCCTGTGCGAGTACATTGTTTTTATCCCCTTCCACCGTGTAGGAAATACCAGGTACATATTTAAGCAGCAAATTGGCATCATGTATCACGGTATACAACCCTATCCAGTCAGGAGCGGTTATCTTATCCAACGTATTCTCAAAATAGAGGCGTTTTTCTGCCGGGTTTTGGATGCTGCCTTCTCCTATTACTTCACTCCGGGCTTCCCCCAGATAAAAGAGGGTAGCATTTGTACGCATTCTGAAACGGGCATACATACCGTTCACATATCCTTTTACATCATCTGGCGTTTTCCAGTAAGAATTAACGGTTACCTGACTTATCGGATTTAAATTCAGTTTATTTGTGCAGGAGTATACTGTGAAGGAAATTACCAATACGATAAATGTGCTGATCTTTTTCATAATGATCATTTAAAATGTTACGTTAGCACCTAAAATATAACTACGTGGTATCGGATACCTGCCATTGTCAGTACCTCCATCTTCCGGGTTTAACCCTTTGTATTTTGTGAAGTACTTTAGATTATTCGCCGTAAAATTCAGCCTCAGGTTACTGATCCTGAGTACCGACAATAGAGAGGTTGGCAGACTGTAAGCAATACTTACCTCTCTCAGGGCAAGAAAGTCACCTTTTTCATAAAAGATGGAATTCCCTCTGAAAATATTGTTCTGCGCTTGTTGATCCGCCCAATAATATCTTGGTATGTCTGTCTGATCTCCTTGCTTTTTCCAGGACCTGTAAATGTCTGAAGTGATCCCGATATCTCCCTGAAACTGTCCGTCAAAACCTGCTCTGGAATAGTTGTAGATCGTGTGGCCGAGTGTATAATCCATCCGGACAGTCAATGAGATATTTTTGTAAGAGAAATAGGAGGATAACCCGCCCGTAACCCGGGGATAGATATTTCCCATATACACCTGATCACGGGTGTCAATGGTATCATTTCTGTCAGTATCCAGCCAGTTTACATCTCCTCCAAACTTTCTTTTATCAAGCCCTTGCACCAATACATCATATGGCCCGTCAGCCGCCTCTTTATCAGTAGCATATATCCCTGACTGTTTGTAAGCATAAAGATCACCTATCCTTCCTCCCTCCTGCAGTCCTCCTTTCCAATCATATTTACCTGCCGCAGGATCATATACATACACACCTCCTACACGGTTACGCTCATTAATATTATCAGGCAGGCTTAATATTTTCTGTACGTTAGTAGCGATATTAAATCCCATATTCCAGTTAAACCCTGATTTAGATTGAATAATGACAGCAGACAGTTCCACTTCAATGCCCCGGTTCTGCAGACTTCCGTAGTTTGTTAAAATACTTTCGAAGCCTGTTTCTTTGGGAAGACTGAGGTTGGTAAGCAGGTGGTCTGTCCTTTTATTGTAATAATCAAATAATATACTGATGCGATCATTCAATAATCCCAGATCAAACCCCATATCAAATGTTTCTGTTTGTTCCCATTGCAGATCAGGGTTAGGCATGGTATTATTCAGGATCACGCCCTGGCTGTTGTAACGACCACCAACAGCATACACTCCCTGCGCCTGAAAATCTCCCAATCCCCCCAGGTTCCCATTCACACCATAGCTGGCGCGCAGTTTCAATTTATTCACCCAGTTTGTTATACTCCCTTGCCAGAAAGATTCATTATGCATATTCCATCCGGCTGAGATGCCAGGAAAAATACCCCATCTGTTATTTTTTCCCAGATTTGAAGCACCATCATAGCGGGAATTAATGCTTAACAAATATTTTTGATCGTAATTATAATTGATCCTCCCAAAAAAACCGATCAGTCGTTGACTACTGGAAGAACTACTTACACTCACAGGTTCCGCAGACGCATTTAATGTAGGTACCAGATCGGTTGTAGCCCCCCTTCCGGAGGCCGACTGGCTCAGGTCCTTGCGGTCATAATACGAACCACCCAGATTAGCTTCCAGGCTATGCTTACTCAATTGTTTATTGTAAGTAAAGACTGCATCTGCTTGCTTTTGCCAATAAGTAGAGCTGGAAGTACTCGCTACTCTTGAGTCAATAAAGGACGCTACACCGTCATAGTATGATTTCTGAAAAGCATTATTCGCTGTCTGTACAACGTATAAAGAGGCAGAGGGCTCAAATTTCAACCCCGGAAGAATATCCCAGTCCAATCCCCCTCCCAGCGTAATCCTGTTCAGGTTATTATAAGAATCTGATCTGCTCAGCTGGTATACAGGATTACCAATGCTCCTGTTCTGACCTGGCGCCAATGTTCCATCTTCAAATGTATATTTTACAGTAGGCGGTAGTGCCAGCGCCCTTTCAAAAATCTGGTTTACATTGAATACCTGGTTATCTTTTGAATTGGTAAAATTGGCCATTGCTTTTACCCGGAGATTTTCTTTTAGTTTTAGTCCCCCATTCAAATTGGCTGCAAATCGTTTAAATCCGCTATTAATAGCTATCCCATCGGTGGTTAAATAGCCGACTCCTAAATTAAAATTCGCTTTCTCCGTCCCTCCGCTTGCATTTATGTAATGATTGTGCGACACACTCGTTCTAAATAGCATGTCCTGCCAATCGGTTCCTTTAAATATGAGTGTTTTTGTAGGATCTGCCGGATCAGGTATACTCTCCCATCCTTCATTTAGCTTATGCTCATTTTCTGCCGTTAAATATTGTGTGGTAGCATAGGTATTCTTTGTCAGATTATTACCTGTACCATAGCCTGTGGCTAATCCCAGGGAGTTTAGCTTGGTAGGATCTTTTTCTGCCCTTGCCAGGATTCCCATACGGCCATAGTATACATAGTCTCTGGCAGAGACCAGGTCATATTTTTTAGCCAACTGGGAAACGGTTACATCATACTTGTAACTGATCTGTATTTTACCTGCTTTTCCGGTTTTGGTAGTAATAATAATTACACCATTTGCCCCTCTGGCGCCGTAGATAGAAGTAGCAGCCGCATCCTTCAGTACCTGCAATGATTCAATATCATCACCGTTGATGTCATTCATATCTGTGCGGATTACGCCATCAATAATATACAATGGTGCAGCTCCGTTAGGGTTATTAATAGAGGTCCCTCCTCTTAATATAATTCTTGGAGCAGCCCCTGGCTGGCCGGAAGTGGTTTGTACCCGCACCCCTGCTATACTTCCCTGTAAAGCATTCGCCGCATTAGCATAAGGTACATTGTCAAACACCTTGGTATCGAGCTTGGAAATGGAAGTGGTAAGCATTTCCCGGGATTGTTTGCCATACCCCACTACTACCAGACTGTTTAATGTCTTAACATCTGGCTGTAATACAACATTCAGTGTTGCGGAAGTACCTGCCGTTACTTCCCGGGTAATATATCCCACATACCTGAACTGCAGCACATCCCCCTGTTTGGCAATAATATTGTACCTGCCATTATTATCAGTGGTTACTCCATTGGAAGTACCTTTTACTGAAACACTCACGCCTGGAAGTGGCATATTGTCTGCGGAAACGACAGTACCGGATAACTTATGCTGTTGTAGGGATGAAAATTCGGTTACTCCGCGAGAGGTAGGAGACGCAGACAGCTTGCCCCCGAGCATCATCATGCAGAAGAGGGCCAAAAAAGATGACCTTGGTTGATACATAAAGTAGCTTTTATAAATTAGGCATTCATACTATAATTCTATTTGTAGGACAAATTACTAATTAATATTTAAATACAATAATTATTATTTGGATTAATTTTACCGCTGGAACATCCATATATATAATAGTATGTCACAGAAAAAAAAGCCATTACTGAAGCCGCTGGAAAGCCTGTCTATGACAGACCGGGTAGAAAATAAGCTACGTGAATTCTTTGAAGAGAATGCTTTTAAGCCTGGAGATGCACTCCCGAATGAGCTGGAAATTGCTGAAAGACTGCAGGTAAGCCGTAGTGTAGTACGGGAAGCACTGAGCAGGTTAAGGATGTTAGGTATGATAGAAGCCCGCCCACGAAGGGGAATGGTTATGAGCCGCCCGGATGTGCTAGGGGGTATTGAACGGGTCCTCAATCCCTATATACTGGGAAAAGATACACTGAAAGATATTTTTGAATTACGGTTAATCCTGGAAATGGGGCTGGCAGAACTGCTTTTTGCACGCAAAACATCCAAAGCAATCACTGAACTGGAAGCCATTGTACAAAAACAAGTACAGCTCAAAACCCTTAGCAAGGAAGATGAAATAGAATTTCATGGTAAACTATATGAAATGTCTGGTAATGAAACGCTGAAACGCTTCCAGATATTACTGTTCCCCGTATTTGATCATGTTTATGAATACAGCAAAAAAGAGGTAGAAATTAAAATACAGGACCCTGTGACCCATAAAGATCTGGTAAATGTACTGAAGAAAGGTACCCCTGAAAAATTCAGAGCAGCCATGCATAAACACCTGTCACCTTATTATCAAAGTATATAGTTGGTACTCCCATTTTAGTATGCCGGAATAGCTTTTCTTTAAAGGGAATATACCTGTTTTCGTATACACAAATGCCTTTCTTGTCTACAGATGTAACCGGGCAACCCTTTAAGTAGTAACTTTAAGCTACGTCGCCCATGAAAGTCATTCAAAATAAATCGACCTATAATGCATTTGCCCTCCATGCGCTTATCTGGAGCACAATTCTGCTGTTGCCTTATCTGGTATCTACGGCTTCCAATGATTATAAAATAGGACCAATACCGGGGTTCCTCTTCACCATCATGGGCACAATCCATATGGGTATTTTTTATACCAATGCCTGTTACCTATATCCGAAATTGCTGAACCGGCGCTTCTGGTGGGGCTATTTCATTTCCGTAGCATTACTACTCCTGGTATCCTTCCAATTGAAATACATGGTTATGGCGGCCTGGTTTCCGGAGATGCTGCAAGATAGTGCCTCCTACAAATTTGTGTACGGCTCCTCAACAGGTATATTTATCATCAGTATCGTATATCGCAAGGTAATAGATGCTATCCGCCGGGAAAAAGAGCAAAAGGAAAAACGTACCCAGCAACTGTTTACAGAACTAAAATTTCTACGCTCCCAGATCAGCCCTCACTTCCTCTTTAATGTGCTGACCAACCTCGTTTCCCTGGCACGGAAAAAATCTGATCAGCTGGAGCCTTCTCTTATTATGTTGTCTGGCCTGATGCGGTACATGCTGTATGATGCCCAGGGCAAAAAGGTAGCATTGGAAAAAGAAATCGGATACCTTAACAGCTACATTGAATTACAAAAACTACGCTTTGGCAACGACGTACAGATTAACAGTCAGATCAGCTTACCTCCTGAGGATGGTGCATATATGATTGAGCCCATGTTGCTGATCCCTTTTGTAGAGAATGCCTTTAAACATGGCGTAGGCTATATACAGGACCCACAGATCAATATTAAGCTATCTCTTATACAGGGAGTGATGACTTTTGAAGTATGGAATAAATTTGACCGGGAACAAGATACCAGCAAAGATGAAAGTTCAGGCATAGGTCTTCCCAATGTTCAATACCGTTTAAATTTACTATATCAGGATAAACACCACCTGGTGATTCGCGATGATAATAATTGCTTTCATATTACCTTAACGCTGGAACTTATATGATACGCTGTCTTGTAATTGATGATGAACAATTGGTGCGTGATTTGCTGGAAGATAATATCCGGCAGCTACCTTTTTTACAGCTGGTAAAAACATGTAAAAATGCACTGGAGGCTTATGATATACTGCAGCATGAACAAATAGACCTGATTTTCCTAGACATTCAGATGCCACGGCTCAGCGGATTACAGTTTCTGAAATCATTACAGCATCCGCCGTTGGTGATACTGGTAACAGCTTATGAACAATATGCTTTGGAAGGCTTTAACCTGCAGGTGGTAGACTATCTGTTGAAACCTTTTCCTTTTGAACGTTTTCTGCAGGCCTGCAACCGGGCGAATGAACTGTATCATTTACAACAAAACAACACTACTCCTGCTGATGCTATAGCAGACTTCTTTGTAAATGTAGAATACACCCTGGTTAAAATTACAGTAGCAGACATTGCATATATAGAAGGCTTAAAGGACTATATCAAGATCCACCTGTCTTCTACCCCCAAACCAGTACTGACCCGTATGACGATGAAAGCCATTGAAGAAAAACTCCCCGCTCCTGCTTTTATCCGCACGCATAAATCGTACCTGGTGGCAGCCGGGAAAATCACCACAATTAAACGCGATCTGGTTTGCATTGGCAAGATAGCCATTCCGGTAAGTGAATTTTATAAGGAGAATGTGACCCGCCTGCTTCATCCTCCCAAACCTTAAAACACCGGTAATTACCGCTTTGTCGACACACTTCACCATCAGGTCTATACCAGGATCGCCACCCTGTTTTTCTATAATAGCTTTGACTTCAAATGATTCGCTGTAATCACACAGGGATCAACAGGGAAAACGATTTACTCACTACAAAACTTCAGATCATGGGATTTGCATTCATTATTATCGTACGCATACTATTTGGTGTTTGTATGGTATTCATTATCGGGTACATTTTCGGTGGCTTCTCCAAAAAACCAGGGTTGGCAAAAGGTGCAAGGGTGGCTGCCATATTAAGTATTGTGCTGTTCATCCTGGTCAACATCATGCTGATGCGTTTCGCGTTTAACCGGGCTAACGGACAGCATGCATGGCCACATTGCAACGAGCCAGCCAAAACCACCCTATCCATGCCACATGGCGTGGATACGCCAGCAGGCAAAAAAATATTTTAGTTTTCATTTGGAAATTGAAAACAAATTATGCTATCTTTGCACTCCCAACAAACAAACGGTGGTTGTAGCTCAGTTGGTTAGAGCACTAGATTGTGGTTCTAGGGGTCGGGGGTTCGAACCCCCTCATCCACCCGGAAAAGCAAAAAAGGCGATTCAGAAATGAGTCGCCTTTTCTCATTATTTTCTTTGCAATTCGTTCAAAACAAGGTTAAAGATGTCTGTTTATTTCATTCCATTTATTTCTGCTTTTATAGGATGGATTACTAACTGGGTAGCTATAAAAATGTTGTTTCATCCCCGGCAGCCATTGAAACTGGGATTTTTCACTTTACAGGGCATTTTTCCAAAACGGCAACAACAATTTGCAGAAAAATTAGGTAAGCTGGTGGCGTCAGAATTACTGTCTTTTGAGGATATCCGTCATAAATTAACGGATCCTGAAAAGATAAAGAACATCATGCCACTGGTGGAAGCCCACCTGCACAAATTCCTGAAAGAAAAACTCCCCAAGGCCATGCCTATGCTCGCCATGTTTATTGGCGACAGCACCATCGCACAAATCAAAGGCGTATTAATGGAAGAACTGCATACCCTCTTTCCTTTAATGATAGATCAATACCTGGATAATGTAAAAAGTGAACTGGATCTGGAGAAAATAGTAACGGATAAAGTAGCTTCCTTTTCTTCTGATAAACTGGAAGATATCCTGAATGGTATCATGTCCAGGGAATTCCGCTTTGTTGAAATCATTGGCGGTGTGCTGGGCTTCCTGATCGGTCTGCTGCAATTACTAATGACCCAACCTTTCTGATAGCATGAGGGAGCCTTCGGGTTCCCTCTTCTTTATCCCCTCTGGGGGCTGCCCTTCTCCTCTGCAACCCATCTCCATGGCTTTGTTAACTACTGTTAAGACCTTTTACCGCCCCTTTTTTTAATTTCCTGGGGGCAAAAAACCCACTCATCACAATAATAAACCATTCATACAGCTGACAAGCTAATTTTGCTCCATCAACCCCTATCGGGAAGGAAAAATAAGTTACGATGAAAAAATGGTACGCAGTTTTAGCGGGTTTCCTGCTCTGGCAGACAGCTGTTTTGGCCCAGGCCCCAGGTACTCCCGCTTCAGGCAACAGACCAGCACAAACCAATGGCGCCTCCGGACAGCGCCCGGCTATGCCGCAAATAGGCCGGCTTTATGGCAAACTGGTGGACGCACAGAGCGGTAAACCGGTAGAATACGCTTCCGTAGCCCTCCTCAAACAAAAAGATTCCAGCGTGGTAACCGGGATGCTCACTAAGCCCAATGGCGACTTCAGCCTGGAAAACCTTCCCTTTGGTGCATTTACCATGCGTATCAATTTCATGGGGTATACTACCGTCTACAAAAAGGTGACCATCACTCCGCAAACAACAGATCAGGATCTGGGCAATATAAAACTAAAGGCTAATACCAAAGTATTGCAGGAGGTAGAAATTACCGGGCAAAAAAGCGCCTTTACCATGGGCATCGATAAAAAAGTATTTAATGTAGACAGAAACCTGGTAAGCGTAGGGGGTACGGCTACTGACGTACTTAAAAGTGTGCCTGCTGTAAATGTGGATATTGATGGGAATGTAACTGTACGCAATGCTTCTCCTAATATATTTGTAGATGGTAAACCTTCTACCCTCACCCTGGATCAGATCCCGGCAGATGCCATTGAAAGCGTGGAACTGATTACCAACCCATCCGCCAAATATGATGCGGAAGGGATGTCCGGCATTCTGAACATCGTACTGAAAAAGAATAAAAAGGCGGGCATCAACGGTATGGTAATGGCCGGTGTAGGTACAGGCGATAAATACAATGCCGGTGGTAACCTGAATGTACGCCAGGGCAAATTCAACGTTTTTGCCAACTATAATATTAATGCCAACAGAACAGTGGGTGAGGGCACTACCCACCGTACCAATTTCGGCGGGTTTAATGGGACGCCCGGCGATACCAACTACCTGTTTCAGAACAGTGATAGCCGCAGCCAGCCCTTATTCCAGTTTGGAAGGTTTGGCCTGGATTATTACCTGGATAACCGGAATACCATCTCCATCTCGCAGAATATTGTTGCGGGCGATTTCAAAACTTCAGAGAACCTGCAAAGCATTTTCTCTAACAGTAACAAAGCAGTGACAGCAATGAACGACCGTATCAATCACAGTAATTTTAATTTCCGTAACTATACTACCCAGGTAGGCTTTAAGCATACTTATGCCAAACCTAACAAAGAATGGAGCGGAGACTTTAATTATAATCGCAGCTCAAACGGCCGTGACGGAGACTTTAATACGCAAAGCCTCCTGCCGGATGGCACACCAAAGGGGCAACCGGTATTGCAAAACAATAACAGTGATGGCAAAAGTACCTTTATCACCATTCAAACAGATTATACCAATCCCATCGGTAAAAATGGTAAACTGGAACTGGGCGCCAAAGCTACCTTCCGTGATTACAGCAGCATCTACAAAGTATATAACCAGGATACGCTTACCGGAAAATATAATTTTGTAGACTCCCTTTCCAATGATTACAAATACAATGAACAGATCTATGCAGGATATGTGAACTATGCCAATACAGTTGGCAACTTTGGTTACCAGGCAGGGTTAAGGGTGGAACAGTATGTATATGCCGGGGAGATTCCAAGTCAGCAAAAAAAGTACAGCCCCACCAAAGCAGCGCCAGGGTTCTTCCCCAGCCTGTATTTATCACAGAAGCTGAAGCATGACCAGGAACTGCAGTTAAACTATTCCCGCAGGGTAAACCGGCCTAATTTCTTCCAGTTAATCCCCTACCGGGATTATACAGATCCGCAGAACCAACGGGAAGGTAATCCTAATCTGAAGCCGGAATTTACCAACAGCCTGGAGTTTTCTTACGTTAAAAACTGGACCAATGTAAACTTCCTCGGTACCCTGTATTTCCGCAATACCAACAATATGATCTCCACCATCAGTACACCTATTGGTAAAGACACGCTGTTAACACAGTTTGTGAATGCCAATAAAAATAATTCCTATGGTGCAGAACTTACTGTAAAGAACCAGATCATAAAAGGCTGGGACCTGACTACCAACGTCAATCTCTACCAGAGTGAATTACAGGTACGTACCGCAAAAGAGAACTTCAACAATAAAGGATTCAGCTGGTTTGCCAAAATCAATTCCGAAACCAAGTTGCCGGCTAATTTTACCTTCCAGGTAAATGCTACCTACCAGGCTCCTACGATTGCGCTGCCTAATAACGGCGGTGGCCGGGGTGGTGGATTCATGATGGTACCTGCTTCGGCACAGGGTATGATCAAAGGGTTCAGCAGTGTGGATGTGGCTGTCCGGAAAGACTTCCTGAAAAACAAAGCAGCCTCCCTTACGCTTAGCCTGTCGGATGTATTTAACACCCGGCAATATGAACTGGATCAGACCACGCCTTCTTTCTGGCAGGATTATATCCGGAAACGGGAATCACGTATCCTGAAATTACAGTTCAGCTACCGTTTTGGTAAGTTCGACTCACAATTATTCAAACGCAATAAAAACAAGAAACAAGATAACGACAGCAATATGCAAATGGGAGATCCTGGTCAGGGTTTCTGATGACAACCAATATTTAAATCCTTATCCACGTAATGCGCACTCATTTATTACTGCTATGGGCAGCAACATTTTTTACTGCCTCCGGCTATGCACAATCTACCGGTACCAAAAATGAAATACCTCCTGCTACAGGAGTGAAAATAGTGGGCAAGGTAGTGGAAGGCAATACTACTAAAGCGGTGGAATATGCTTCTGTAGTACTGTTGCGTGCAACAGACTCTGCGGTAATATCGGGTATGTATACACCGCCTGATGGCCACTTTACTTTTGATAAAATCGCACCTGGCCAGTATGTAGTGCGGGTTACTTTCATGGGATATGAGAAACTGGAAAAGGGGGTAAAAACAACGCCGGGCAAAAATACGGTAATCATGGGTACCCTCCGGTTGCAAACCAGCGGACAAACCCTGGCTGCGGTAGAAATAAAAGGAGAAAAACCGGCATTCTCCATGCAGATAGACCGGCAGGTGTTTGATGCCGGTAGCATTTTAACAGCGGATGGCGGCACCGCTACTGATATATTGAAGAACGTTCCCAGCGTAGATGTGGATATCGATGATAATCTTACCATGCGCGGCAAATCCGTTACGGTATACGTGGATGGCAAACCCTCTCCTTTTGGTGACGCGAAAACAGCCCTGCAGATGATTCCGGCAGAAAGCGTAGACCGGGTGGAACTGATCGTAAATCCTTCTGCCAAATTTGAAGCCCAGGGGGGCGGTGGGATCATTAATATTGTGCTGAAAAAAGATAAGGCAATCGGATACAATGTAATGCTGAATGCAGGGGTAGACTCCCGCGGACAACTAAACGGCAGCGCCAATGCCAGCCTGCGGCTCAGGAAATTCAACTTCTTTGGCAATCTCAATGGACGCGATAATCACGCTGATGGCAGCGGATTCAGCAGAAGGCAGAACCTGGTCCCTGACCAAAGCGGCACTACCTTCTTTACACAACAAAGCGCCAATAATAACAGCAGTAATGGTTATGGCGCCCGCCTGGGATTTGATTACTTTCTTGATGATCATAATACGTTTACCATTTCCCAGGGCATGAATAAAAACACCGGCGCCAGCGAGGACAATATCCTCCTGAACTACCTGGACCTGCACCAGTCGCCGTTAAGATCCGGAGCACGCAATAATAACAGCAGCAATAAAAACAGCCATCATAATACCAACTTTAATTACAAACATACTTTTGACAAGCCCAACCAGGAGTTAACGGCATATGTGAGCTACAGTACCAACGGCAGCAATAGCAACAGCAACTACCGCACCCAGTACCAAAAAGCCGGTGCTCCGGAACCCGACCTGCCGGGACTGCAACAGAACAAAAGCAATAATGAAAACCGTTTCTGGAACATACAATCAGATTATACTTCTCCCATAGGCCAGAAAGGTAAGCTCGAAGCGGGTGTAAAAGGTACCATGCGTATGATCGAAAACGATTACAACGCGATGGTATACGACTACGATATAGCGTCTTACCAAAAAAGCAATCAGCTATCCAATACCTATAACTATGAAGAAGATATTTTTGGGGCTTACTTTAATTTTGCCAATGCTATCGGCAACCTCGGTTATCAGGTAGGCGCCCGCATGGAACAATCCTTCCTGAAAGGTTATTCCTTTACAAAAGATACAACAGTTGACAACCGTTTCTTTAATGTTTTTCCAAGCCTTTTCCTGAAGTATAATCTGCCTAAAGACAAAAACAAAAGCCTGGTCTTTAATTACTCTACCCGTATAGACCGCCCTAATTTTGATCAGCTGCTGCCTTACATCAATAATTCCGACCCGCAGAATATCCGGATAGGCAACCCGGAACTACAACCGTCCTTAACACATAAGTATGAAATGAACTATGCGGTTTATTTTCCGGCCAGCAACAATTTTATGAGTACCGGGGTATATTATTCACAAACCAATGACAACATAGAACGGATCAGTACCCTGGATACTATTACCGGTATTACTACCACCCTGCCGCAAAACCTGAGTAAACATAAAGACATGGGAGGTAATTTCACCTACCGCCTGCGCCTTTACAAATGGTGGACCGTAACTACTAATCTGAACCTGCAGTATACACAAATGAGCGGCAGTACCATTGCCAGCTTAAATAATGAAAATATCAGCTATGGGGTTAATGTGAATACCAATATCCGGCTGCCAGCAAAATTCAGTGTGCAGCTCAATGGAAAATACCGTTCTCCCCGGGTATTGCCGCAAGGTACCTTTAAAGCAATGAACGGCATCGATATGGGCATGCGGAAAGAGTTGCTCAAAAACAATGCACTCGCGATTTCCTTAAATGTATCCGATCTGCTTAATACACAGCAATTCAACTCACATTATGTAACCCCTAATTTTATACAGGATTACGACCGCAAGCGTATTACCCGCTTTGTAAGAGTAAACGTGCGTTACCGTTTTGGGAAAATGGACCCGAATCTTTTCCGGAAGAAAAAACATCAAAAAGAAGAGGAAGAAGAAACGGAAAAAGAAAAAGAAGCCCCCAGATCCGGCAACGAAAGATTATAGCACTGTGCCGGATCAAAACCATCCATGCCGCAGACTTCGCTGATAATCAATAAAATCTATCCTTTTTTCCCTGCCAGCATTGGCACAAAGGAGAAGTTGTCGAAAAACTCCTGGTCAAATTCCGTTTCCCCCATACGGGTGATCCTGAGCATACGTTGTATGTCATGGCTACCTACGGGAATGACCATCTTTCCACCTATTTTCAGCTGGTGCAACAGTTTTTCAGGTATCTGCGGAGCTGCGGCAGTTACCAGTATTTTATCAAAAGGCGCATAAGTAGGAAGGCCCTCGTAACCATCTCCATAAAAGAACCGGAGATTGGGATATTTGGTTTTAAACGGGAATTCTTTTACTGTTTCAAACAGTTTCTTCTGGCGCTCAATAGTATAGACACTTACTTTCAGCTCCGCCAGCACGCAAGCCTGGTAGGCGCTTCCGGTCCCTATTTCCAGTACTTTTTCGTACGGCCTTACTTCTAGTAATTGTGTCTGGTAGGCAACAGTGTAGGGCTGGGAAATGGTTTGCCCTTCTCCGATCGGGAATGCCCGGTCCTCATATGCAATGCCCTCAAAGGCTGTATCTAAAAAATAATGCCTTGGAATATTCCCAATTGCCTGCAACACATTTTCATCCGTAATTCCTTTCTGCCGGATACTATCTACCAACTGTTTACGTAATCCTTTTTGCTTATAAGTATCATCATACCGCCTCATATTCACAAAATTAACCTTTACCGGCAATATTCCATGGATGTGGAATATTTCATTTATTCACAAAAACAGGTAAAGCAGCAAGTATAAGGGGTAAAATAGCTTTTATCCTCAGACTTACTGCTTTAAACGTTGGCGCTTCAACGCTGTGCTACTATTTATCGGCCTTGATCTTTAATATAATATCCACATTCGGGAAAACATACAATCCACCAGCAGGGTCTGAAAAGCTATTCATTCCCCATTTGGTGCGGTCTATTTTAAAAGTGGCTTCTGCCAGCAGGGAGGTACCTGTTACATTTACTTTGGCAGGGAAGCTGATAGCCAGTGTTTTCCCCAACATTGTAAAATTCCCTTTTATGATGCAGTTCGCCCCTGCTATCGCTCCTTCAGTACCTCCCTCATAGGGGGCCTGGGAGGTGATAGTGAAAGTGGCCGTGGGGTGCAGGGCTACATTAAAAAACGCGTCTGATTGCAGGTGATCCAGCAGTTCGTCCCGGCCCTCTTCTACCGAAAGATCAAAATCCTGAATGGTGGTAATATCTACTGTAAACGTTCCACCGGCTATTTTACCCTGTTGTACCGTTATATCAGCCGGGGCTACCGTAAAGGCGCCGTGATGGCCTCCCCCATTCTTATACCCTTTCCATTCCAGTTTACTGTCTGCCGCCACTATCCCATATTTACCTGTTATTTCAGGTGGGGTGTCCTTTTTCTTGCAACTGGAGGCAAACACAAGGGCTACTAACATGAATGAGCAATACATTTTTTTCATTTTCCTATAATTTTTTAGTTTAAAAACGTGTGCAAAAGTAAGCGGTGACAGCAAGGCATCCTTCTGGGGGAGTACGGCTTTACAAAAACCAGTGTTTGTACTTAGCTGGCTACTTATTTCGCACATTCACATTTTTATTTTTACTTTACAGCTATATTATAATGGGCTTCCTCCCCTTTAAATGTTAATTTCAGGAGGGTATACGATTTAAAAACACCTTTGTTATAAACCAAAAGAAGATGGATACTAATATTCAAAGTAAAGTAGCACAGTGGCTGAATGGAAAATATGATGCGGAAACGGTGGCCGCTATCCGGCACCTGGAAGCAACTAATCCTGATGAACTGACAGATGCCTTCTACCGTAACCTGGAGTTTGGTACGGGGGGATTAAGAGGGATTATGGGAGTAGGTACCAACCGTATGAATAAATATACGGTAGGCATGGCTACCCAGGGATATGCCAATTATCTGAAACAAGCCTTTACCGGTGAAATAAAAGTAGCTATTGCGCACGACTGCCGTAACAACAGCCGCTTTTTTGCGGAAACTACAGCCAATGTCTTTGCTGCCAATGGTATAAAAGTGTTTTTATTCGAAAGCCTCCGCCCTACCCCGGAACTTTCTTTTACCATCCGCCATCTGAAATGTCAGGGAGGAGTAGTATTAACCGCCTCACACAATCCTAAGGAATATAACGGGTACAAGGCCTACTGGGATGACGGCGGGCAACTGGTACCCCCACACGATAAAAATGTGATCCGTGAAGTAGAAAAGATCTCTTCTATTGATGAGGTAAAATGGAGTGGTGGTGCCGAGAATATCATTAGTATTGGCCAGGATGTTGACGAAGCCTACCTGCAAATGCTGCAAGGCCTGTCTATCCATCCTGAAGTAACCGCCAGCCAGCACGACCTGAAAATAGTATATACCCCCATTCATGGCAGTGGTATCACCCTGGTGCCGCAGATCCTGGCACGCAATGGCTTTACCAATGTACACATCGTAACGGAGCAGGCTACACCGGATGGTAATTTTCCTACTGTGATCTACCCTAATCCGGAAGAAGCGGAAACTATGAGCATTGGCCTGCAAAAAGCCAAAGAACTGGATGCCGATATCCTGTTGGGTACCGATCCGGATGCCGACCGTGTAGGTATTGCTGTAAAAGACCTGAAAGGGGAATGGGTACTGGTAAATGGTAACCAGACAGCGGCCCTGCTTTTTAACTATATCATTGAAGGCCGGAAAAACAAAGGATTAGCCAAACCGGAAGACTTTGTATGTAAAACGGTAGTGACCTCCGACCTGATCGACGTATTTGCTGCTAAAAACAATATCCGTTGTTATAATGTACTTACCGGCTTTAAATGGATTGCAGACCTGATCCGCAGGCATGAACCACAGGAAAAGTTCATCTGTGGCGGGGAGGAATCCTATGGTTATATGATCGGAGATAAGGTAAGGGATAAAGATGCGATCGCTTCTGTGGCCATGATCTGTGAGATGGCCGCTTATGTGCGTAGCCAGGGCAAAACCCTGTTTCAGCAACTGGTCAATATATACATACAATACGGCTTTTATAAAGACCACCTGATCTCCATTACCAAAAAAGGAATGAAAGGTGCGGATGAAATCGCCAATATGATGAAAGGCTACCGGGAAAACCCACCTGCTACCATCAATGGTTCGGCGGTAGTGACCCTTTACGACTACCAGCTGCAGCAGGTAAAAAACCTTAAAACAGGGGAAACACAGGCCATTGACCTGCCTAAATCCAATGTTTTACAGTTTATTCTGGCGGATGGCAGCAAAATATCTGCCCGCCCTTCCGGTACCGAACCCAAGATCAAATTCTATTTCAGTGTGCACGACAAACTGGACAATGTAGCTGACTTTGATGCGGTGAACCAGTTGCTGGAAGAACGCATTGCCAATATTATCCAGGATATGCAATTGAAATAGATCCAACTGTTTATCCGTTTATTCCCTGTATTTATACCTATGAAAGCCGATCAGCCGGTGCTGTAAAAAGTTGTTGCCTGGTAAAAGCCATAGTATGTTATCAAAACATCCGGCTTTTACCAGCGCATATTTGCTGGCTTAATCAACCTGATGAAAAAACTGCTTACCATCCTTTCTTTCCAGTTACTGGTGTATTGTGCCCCGGCGCAAAAGCTGACTACATTCGACATTCCTGATACTACTGTTAAACCAAGAGTATGGCTGCTGGGCGGGGCTACTGCGGCATTATACGGTGGCGGACTACTGGCCTTAAACAGTGCCTGGTACAAAGGATACCCCAAGTCAGGTTTCCATTTTTTTAATGATGCCGGTGAATGGAAACAGATGGATAAGATGGGACATGTATTCAGTGCCTATATGATAGGGAAATACAGCCGCGAGCTATGGCGATGGTCTGGCCTTCCGCGAAAACAACAGATATGGATAGGTGGCGTAAGCGGATTTGCCTACTTGTCTGTTATTGAGATATTGGATGGGTTTTCGGAACAATGGGGGTTTTCCTGGAGTGATATGAGTGCTAATGTAGCGGGTAGTGCACTGTTCATCAGCCAGGAACTTGCCTGGAATGAGCAACGTATTCAGCTCAAATTTTCTTCCTATCCGCAATATTACAGCGATCCCGTGCTGGCAGATAAAGCTAACCAGCAATTTGGTAAAAGCTTCCCGGAACGGACACTGAAAGATTATAATGCCCAGACTTACTGGATAAGTGTAAACCTGCACTCCTTCGCCCAAAACAGCGGGCTCCCAAAATGGCTGAATATGGCCGTAGGATATGGTGCCAATGGTATGATAAGGGCAACAGATAATACCTGGACAGATGATGCCGGTACAAAATATGATTATAGCCATATGCCCCGTATACGCCAGTTTTATCTGTCGCCCGATATAGACTTCACCAAAATACCTACCAGAAAAAAGGGATTCAGGGTGTTATTTCAGGTACTGAATATGCTCAAGTTTCCGGCCCCTACCCTGGAACTTACCTCTGAAGGCAGACTCAGGCTGCATGCCATTCATTTCTAAGCATCATGCTACCATTATGCCATTGGTGCTGCCGGGCCTTCTTCCGGCTTTTTATCTTTACCGCTACCGGAAAATATACCATAAAGTATAAGCAGGATAATTAACCCGAAAACGATCCGCCCGCCTGTTTTATCCCAAAAGGATACATAACTGCCGGCCAGTGTGATCTTTTCCTGCGCAGTGATTTGCTGGATATCCTCCGGCGTTAGCTCCAGGTAATTATCGCCGTCTACATACCCCACGAATTTACCATTGGAAGTATTGTAGGGGATCCACATGATATGACTTTTGGTATACATATAGCCAATATCAAAATGAGTGGGTTTTCCATCCAGTTTGGTTTCATACTGTTCATTCTGAGGCAGATCGGCTACTTTCACAATCTTGTCTGCACTCCCATAAACAATAGGTATACCAGCCCTGGCCTCATGTGCAAAAAATACAGTGACGGAGAATAAAAGGGCAACAATGACTTTCATAGTACTGATTTAATAGATAAAGAAGTTTGTTATAGTATGAAAATACTCCATAAAACAACCGCTATATCCACCGATTTTTATCCGCTGTATTTTCGGGCAAATGCGTTGGGAATACTTATTTATCTGTGGGGAGCTGTCAGATCAGATAGGCAGAGGTAATGTCATTCCCTGCTACATCTACCATTACCATATCCTGGAGGGTAGTAGCGAGTGAATAACCTACAAAATCCACGGATAAGGGGAAGGATTTATGTTTCCGGTCCACCAGTACAGCTGTTTGTATTTTCCGGGGCAGCTGCTGTAAGAATGGCTTAAGCGCATATAACATGGTGCGGCCGGAATTTGCCACATCATCTATCAGCACGATCACCTTACCGGTTACATCCAGGGGTTCGGAAAGGGTTACTTCGGAAGGGTGCTGTTTATCCAGGCGCAGTTCAATGATTTTGATTTCCAACGGGGAAATCCTCCTCAGTATCTCAGCAATGCGATGTGTAAGGATCACGCCACGATCCCAGATACCTGCCAGTATAATCGAGGTTTCATCACTGTTATGCTCATATATTTCATAAGCAATACGCTCTATCTTCTTTTGGATGATATCTGGTGTTAAAATGATGTTCTTACTTTCCATGCTGCTATATTCAAAGGGTAAAAATAAGCAAATTTGATACATGGGGGGTATCCGGCAGCCCATTTTCAAAATATTATATACATTGCAATAAACCGTAAATTAGGGAAGTCAAATCTGAGATATGCGAATAGTACAAGAGCTTTTATTTGTTATTGCGTTTGGAGCGGCGGTATACCTCTTTTCGGGGAAAGCCGCTCAGATCCGGCGGAATATACTGCTGGGGAGGGATATCTCCCTCCGGGATAATCCGGGGCAGCGCTGGCGGAATATGTTATTGCTGGCCTTTGGTCAGAAAAAGATGTTTCGCAATCCCCTTGTGGCAGTGCTTCACTTCTTCGTATATGCTGGCTTTCTGATCATTAATATAGAAATACTTGAAATAATACTGGACGGTATCCTGGGTACCCATCGTTTATTCGCTCCCGTACTAGGCAGCCTTTATGGTGTACTTATCGGTTGTTTTGAGATCCTGGCCGTATTGGTGATCCTGGGTTGTGCTGTTTTTCTGATCAGGAGAAACCTGCTTAAACTAAGGCGCTTTATCAGCAAGGACCTAGATGGATGGCCCAGATCGGATGCAAATTATATCCTGATCACGGAAATAGTGCTGATGCTGTTATTCCTGACTATGAATACGGCCGACCAGGTATTACAGGCCCATGGGACAGAACATTACATTGCTACCGGCAGCTTTTGGGTAACGGGGATGTTCACACCCCTGCTCAGCGGTCTTTCAGATAGTACCCTGATTGCACTGGAAAGGGGATGCTGGTGGTTGCATATTTTAGGGGTGCTGGCCTTTTTGAACTACCTGCCCTATTCCAAGCACCTGCATATTATGCTGGCCTTTCCCAATGCTTACTTCAGCAGCCTGCAGCCTAAAGGCCGGATGGCCAATATGCCTGCGGTACAACATGAGGTACAGCTAATGCTGCAGCCGGAACTGGCGGCGAATGCTCCTGCCAGTGATGCCGTACCCAAATTCGGCGCTAAAGATGTCAGTGACCTTACCTGGAAAAATCTCCTGGATGCCTATAGCTGTACAGAATGTGGCCGCTGCTCAGCAGCTTGTCCGGCCAATCTTACAGGCAAATTATTATCTCCCAGAAAGATCATGATGGATACCCGCGACCGTGCGGAGGAAGTAGGTAGGCATATCAAAGCAAATGGCGGCACCTTCTCCGATGATGGTAAAGCCCTTTTACGTGATTATATCAGCGAAGAAGAGCTGCGTGCCTGCACCAGCTGCAATGCCTGTGTGGAGGAATGCCCGGTAAGTATTAATCCGCTGGATATTATCCTTCAGCTGCGCCGCCACCTCGTGATGGAAGAATCCAGTGCGCCGGCAGAATGGAATATGATGTTCAGCAACATTGAGAATAATATGGCCCCCTGGAAGTTCAGTCCGGATGACAGAGACAAATGGGCTACTGAAATGAACTGACCGGATCAACGAAGTGGTCATAAAAATACATACATCCAAAGCGCATCACAGGGAGCTACTTCCGATCAGCGAAGCTGGTTCCTGCAAACAGTAAAAGACATGCAGATAAAAACAATGGCCGAATACGCCGCAAATGGGGAAATGCCGGAAGTACTTTTTTGGGTAGGATGTGCAGGTAGCTTTGACCAGCGTGCGCAAAAGATCACCAAAGCATTTGCTACCATATTGGATAAAGTAGGGATAAAGTTTGCTATCCTGGGCAAAGAGGAAAGCTGTACCGGAGATCCTGCCCGCCGTGCAGGCAATGAATTTATTTTCCAGATGATGGCCCAAAACAATATACAGGTGCTCAATGGCTATGGCGTAAAGAAAATCGTGACGGCCTGTCCCCATTGCTTTAATACCCTTAAAAATGAATATCCGGAACTGGGCGGCAATTATGAAGTGATCCATCATACTACCCTGCTCCAGCAATTGATAGACGAGGGAAAGATTAAAATGTCGGAAGGCGGCACTTTTAAAGGTAAAAAAATCACTTACCACGACTCCTGCTACCTAGGCAGGGCTAATCAGATTTATGAAGCCCCCCGTAAAGTACTTGAGATCCTGGATGCCGAACTGGTAGAAATGAAACGTTGCCGCAGCAATGGATTATGCTGTGGTGCCGGAGGTGCCCAGATGTTTAAGGAAGAAGAAAAAGGAACTACCCGCGTAAATTTTGAAAGAGGCAAAGAAGCGGTGGCTACCGGTGCGGGTATCATTGCGGCCAACTGCCCGTTTTGTATGACCATGCTCTCTGATGGGGTAAAAGAAGAAGGAAAGGAAGATACCGTACAGGTATTGGATATTGCGGAGATCATTGCCGCAGGAATGCAGTAATCTTCCGTATTTCAAAAACCTCGCTGCCAGCACAGTGCAGGAATAATAACAAGTGAACACCCAGATTGTCAAAGGATTTGAGGGCGCGAAAGTAGGATAATCAGCTCAATTTGCGTGGCGCATTGCCTGAAAAATGTTTTTAGTACCTTTGTACCATGGATATTAAAAATATATTACCTGCAGACTTCTCCCCTGCTTCAAGGGTATGGATATATCAAAGTAACCGCCCGTTCAGCGAGCAGGAAGCACTGGAAATCAATGAACAACTGGATCAGTTTACCGCGCAGTGGAATGCACACGGTGATGAAGTAACCGGATGGGGCAAACTGTTGTTTAATCAGGTGATTGTACTGATGGCAGACGAATCCAGAACCATGGTAAGCGGATGCAGTACAGACAGCTCTGTGCGGATCATTAAAAGTATGGAACGCCAATATGCAGTAAACCTGTTTGACCGCCTCCTGCTGGCATTCCTCGTAGAAGATAAGGTACAGCTATTACCACTGGCCCAACTTAACTATGGCATAGAAAAGGGATTTATCAGTGAAGACACTATTTACCTGAATAATACAGTACTTACCAAACAGGAAATGGAAACCCGCTGGCTGATTCCTATTAAAGAAAGCTGGCTGGCTACAAAGCTCCAAAAGACCGTAAGCAGCTGATATACCCGTTTTTAAACGGGTAGTATAAAAACGGGTATTTAATCCAGTACAAAACGGTACCCTACTCCTTTTATCGTTAGTATTTCCAGGTTTTCATCTTCTTTCAAACACATCCGCAACCGGGTGATATATACATCCAGGTTGCGGCTGTTGAAAAAGGAATCATTGCCCCAAAGCAGGTTGAGAATACTTTTCCGGTCAATGATCCCATCGCGGTTTTCGTACAATAGTTTCAGCAATTCAGCTTCCCGGTACGATAGTTTCTTTTCTTCCCTCCCATTGACCAGTACCTGCCGGTTGGTATAAAATCTGAACTTACCTATCTTAATATGATCCGCAGGTGCTGCAAGTGGCCTGCCTGTTTTGCGCAACACATTATCAATGCGCACAATCAGCTCTTCCAGGCTAAAAGGCTTACGGATGTAATCATTCCCTCCCAGTGTAAATCCTTTTACCAGGTCGGCCGTCTGTGTTTTCGCGGTCAGGAATAAGATAGGTACCTGCGGATCCAGGGCGCGTATCTCTTCAGCTATTTCAAAGCCATCCTTATTAGGTAGCATAATATCCAGTACACACACTGCCGGACGGGTTTGCTTAAACAAGGCCAGGGCTTTAGCGCCATCACTTTCCAATACTACTTCAAAACCTCTTCGCTGCAGGCTTTCTTTCACAATTTTGCCCAGGGATAATTCGTCTTCAACATATAAAATCGTACTGTTCATCTTATCCTATTTTAAGCTTTACGATCCGCCGGCCTTTATCATAATAAATCACGGGGGCTTCCGCAAAAGGAAGTTTGATGGAGAAAGTACTGCCTTTGCCCAGCTCGCTTTCGACTGTTATAAAACCCATATGTCTTTGCACAATATGCGACACATAACTTAAGCCAAGACCGTAGCCTTTGGTATTATGGCGGTTGCCGCTGGGAACGCGGAAGAACTTTTCAAATATTTTCCGCTCATACTCCCTGGCAATCCCTATCCCGTTATCGGTTATACGTATTTCCAGGAATCTTTTATGGTCAATAATATGTATCAGGATATCCGGTTCTTTGGGAGTATACTTCAATGCATTATCCAGGAGGTTGTAAAGCACACTGGTCATATGCAGTTTATCGGCCGTAATGACAAAATTGGTTCCGGTCATTTTTAATGCCGTTACCGCATGTTGCTTATCGAACTGCAGTTTCATAGAGGTAATAACACTTCTTGCCAGCGCTGCTATGTCAAATTCTTCCTTATTCAAAGCAATTTCCTTGTTCTCAAACATCGACAGCTTTAACACTTTATCTACCAGCTGCCCCAGCCTTTGCATTTCATTTGCCGAGATGTCCAGGTATTCATTGGTAAGCTGCCTGTCTTCCAAAGCATCAAAATTCCGTAAGGCTTCGATGGCTACACTCACCGTGGCAATAGGTGTTTTCAACTCATGCGTCATGTTATTGATAAAATCATTCTTCAGCTGCGCCAGCTTTTGCTGCTGTTTCAGGTTCCGGTACAGCAACAGAAAAGACAACACCGTTACGCCCAGCAGGAGGAAAGAAATAAGAATAGGCTGGCTGATACGCTGCAACAGGTACCACGTGTTGTTGTTAAACAATACCTGGTACCTGACAGGATTGGTAAAACCAATCGTGACCATATTACTTTCAAGCTCTTCCGGAAAATAGGTGGTTGCATATTGCGCGGTATCCATCGGAATCGTATCAATGCGGAAAGACACCATGATCCCTTCCCTTGCCAGTGTTTTAGCATAGCGATCCGCAATTTCCTGCACCGAAATCGAAGCACGGAGAGAGTCTACATCTGCCAGAAACTCAACCACCCTGGTATCCACAGGCCCCCTGGCAGTAGCCGTGTTATACTGTACATTAAAAGTGTCTATGCGGGCAGCGGTAGGAACCGTTCTGGCAAAAAGCACCGTATGCTTACTTCTGGGCCTTTCCGGTAAGGAATCCTGTATATCGTCTCGCAGCACATTAGAGATCCCGATTACACCGCCCCGGTCCTGCATACGGATATTGATGTTGGTATCCAGCTTCAACTTGGATGCCTGAAGACGGAAGATCGTTTCCCGGAAAAGCACATTGGTACGGGCAGTGAACAACCTTTTTTCGTCCCGGTAATTGTTATTCAGCCAATATGCCTGAAAAGCGGTGATCACCAGAATGGTAATCACAATCAGAAAAGCAGTGATGGGTATGGACAATTTGTATCTCACCTGTTGGATCACATAGTTTAAAAAGCCATGCTATTGCAAATGTATCATTTCCTTTTTCCAGACAACAGGAGCTTTAACCTTAATTAACATTAAAGCAAGGCATGTTAACCTCCCTTCCGGTAATAACGGGATAGCTTTATTCTCCTAAAACACTGCATATGAAAAGAACCGTTTTTACATTTTTCATGGAGCTGCTGTTGTTTACTGCCAATGGACAGGAAAAACAAGGTAGGGTATTATACGAGCGCACGGTACAGCTGCATATCACCATGCAGGGAATGGCGCATGAAATGGAATCGCTCCTGCCCCACTCCCGGAAAGACAGGCTGGAGGTGTTGTTTAACAATAATCAGTCCCTCCGCAGCACTGCGGAAGAACAAATTCCGGAAGATCCGCTTGCTGATGAAAATGGCCTGCAGGTCCATTTTATGGTAGCAGGTGCCAATGATATCACCTATACCAATTTTACCACAGGCGAGGTAATAGCACAACGCGAGCTGGGCACCAGGAATTATATCATTACCGACAGCATACAAAAACTGTCCTGGAAGCTAACCGGCGAAACCAGCACCATCCTTAATTATCCCTGTCATAAAGCGATAGCACAGCGCATTGGTAAGCGTACGTCCACGTCCATGAACAACGGGCAGCTGGAACGCCAGGAAATAGCAGACACCGCCCGTATTACTGCCTGGTTCACACTAGCGGTGCCGGTACCTGCAGGACCGGAATACCAGGGGCAATTACCTGGCCTGATATTGCTTGTTGACATCAACGATGGGCAAACCATTTACCAGGCGATGGAGGTAAATACCCACGCAGATGTATCTGCTGTTAAACCACCTACAAAAGGGAAAAAAATTACCGCAGCAGCCTTCGCAGCTGAACAGGATAAACTGATGAAAAACATGGGGCAACAACATATGGGCGGGGCCAGCACAATCAGTACCCACCCGTAAACAGCCTGTTTACTGCCTGATGATACGCATTCCACCACCCGGCCTGTCGTTCGACAGGCCATTTTTGCTCAGGCTATAAGTAAAGCTCAGCAGGAAAAACCGCTGTAGATTTTTAGTCCGGTTATCTTCAATATAGTTCTGATTGCTGGTACGGCTGATGCCCACATTTTCATTCAACAGATCATATATACTCAACTTAAGCTCTCCCCTGTTAAAACGCAGGAACTGACGGCTGAAAGCCACATTCCATAATGGTATCTGTGCATTAAAACCGGTAGCCCGCTGGTTGTTAATCGTATAGGTAAAACTGGTAGTTAAATAAAAATCCGCAGGCAACTGCCAGTTAATAATGCTTTCATATTGCTGCGAAAAATAACGTGCATTCAATGCAGGCTGCAGTGAATAGCTGGTTTTATTATAATTCAATCCTGCACTAAGTGACAGATCCAGTTTATCAGACGGCTGGATGTCAACACGCACAGCAGGCCCCAGGGTAAAGGCCCCAATAGTATTAGGAACGGTATTGATAAACTGTTTTGTTTTACTATATCCCATATTGCTACTAAAGTTAACTGTACCTTTTACTACCTGCAACGGCAGGCCCAGGCTCACTGTACCCGTCATATTATAAGCACCATTCACATTTACCGGCCGGGTACGTTTAATGCCAAGCGTATCCACGGTATCCTCATGCACGATTTTATGCTGTGTTTCCTGCAGGTTGAAAAATGCAAAGAGGTTCTTGTTCCGGAAAGGATTAACGGATATAAAACTTAACTGCAAGGCATGGGTAAACTCCTGTTGCAGATCCGGATTACCTTCCCGGATATTGAGCGGATCGGTAATGTCCGGCACCGGCTGTAGTTGAGATATATCAGGCGGTGTGGTAAAGGTAGCATAGTTCATACTGAGATGACGGTAGCGGGTAAAATCATATTTAAACCGGAAAGCAGGCAACAGGTTGTAAAATGTTTTGCTGACCACAGTATCCTTAACACCTGTAATCACCGTCCCTTTCAGGGCCGCCTGCTGCCAATTGAGGCCAGTAGCTATACTGTATTTTTTCTGCTGGGTACGCAGGCGGATTCCGGCATTTGTATAGCCATAGGTATTTTCAAAATTATTGGTCAGCGCATCATTCGGTTGATCGAAGCGGCCATTTTTGGCATTATAATCATAGGTAACCTTATCCGCTGTGCTGTGGGTGTTACTCTTACCAAGACTGAATTCCAGCAGGGAATGTTTAAACACCGGTTCGGTATATACTGCCCGTATATTATAACTATTCAGGCTACTTGAAACATGATTGGTCTGGTGAATAGTATCCTGTACCGGCCATGATGGATGGCGGTTATAAAATTGATTTACGGTAAACAGGTTGCCACTGCTGGCACTGTTGTTAACACTGGTTTGCAGGTTAAGCGAAAATGTTCTGCCTTTCAGCCGGAATCTTTTTCTGAACAGCACCTCATTACTGAAATTGGAGCCATGCCCCTGTGTCTTGCTGTTATTAAAGCCCTGGTTGGCCAGCTGCTGATCTTCCGACAAGGTTTCATAGCTGCTCTTACTGCTGCTGCGCGTTTCCTGGTAGCCCAGTGAAGGGGTTATTTTGATGGAATGAAAAGAGTCTATCTTAATATCTGCACTCAGGTTGAGGCGGTGGCTATTATTCAGGTTATAGCTCGCAGCATCCTGATGGTAGAAATAAGAAGAATCAGGCAAAAAGTATTGCCGCTGCACCCTGCTTTCCTGATAAGGACTGTAACGGTTGTAAAAATAGCTGCTGGTGAAGTCTGTATTTTTCCCGATCCTGTTATTATAGTTGAGCCCGCCTCCCCAGATCGTTTTGACACCATCGCCGTTGTTATTTCCCATCATAGCAGCAGCAGGGCCATCCACTTTCAGGGCCAGACTGATACCGCCCCCACCACTTTGGCGCAGGCGGTCCAGCTCTCCGGAAAAATTCATCAGGTCCATAAAGGAAAAGCCTTCTGCATTTGTATTATTCCCCATGCCCAGTGCAGATAATTGCCGCGCACCTTTAAATGAATTGACATTAAAACGTCCTTCATACCTGCCATCAGACCCGGCCCCTGCGCTGGCCTTACCAAACATCCCCTTCTTTTTGTCCTCCTTCAGCCGCAGGTTGATAGTCTTTTCACTGTTGCCGTCGTCAAAGCCCGTGAGTTGGGCAGCATCACTGAGGCGGTCAAATACCTGTACTTTATCTATCGCATCAGCAGGCAGGTTTTTGGTAGCCATCTTGGGATCCGTGCCAAAAAATGATTTCCCATCTACCAGTACCCGGTTTACTTTTTGTCCCTGCGCCTTTACGGTACCATCTTTTTCGACCTGTATGCCGGGCAGCTTTTTAAGCAGCTGCTCTACACTTGCATTAGGCACTGTTTTAAATGAGCCGGCATTATACTGAATAGTATCCCCTACCAATGTTACCGGAGGTGCTACTGCAGTAACCTCCACTTCCTGCAGTGTTCTTTTCAGATCGTGAAGTACGATGTCTGGCAGGCGGATATGGGGAGTGGCAGTATTGATGGTAATCTGCCTGCTGGTATTATGATAGTTGACATGGGTAATGAGCAGGCGGTATTCCCCCGCAGCAATACCGGTAAGTTCAAAATTGCCTTTATTGTCCGTCATCGTAAAACTGACCAGGGAAGCATCTTTCTTCAGGAGCGTAATGGTAGCGGAAGTTATGGGGTGGCCGGCAGCGGTATCTGATACCGTGCCTTTAACAGATCCGTTTTGCTGCGCATAGGTAGTCAGCGTGCAAGAGCAGGCAATCAGCAGTAAGCAGTATTTATGCATGGGAGGTTTATATTTCGTAAACAGGTTACGAAACTACACAGGCCACCCCCAAAAGCAGGTTAACAAGTCTTGCTTTAATGTTAAGGAAGGTTAATAAATTCAGGTGATCCTATGCTTTTTTAAAAACTGCTGCAGTACTAGTGCATGGGTATGCTCCTCGTCTTTGGCGCCATACAGCAAAGTAATTTTTTCCTGTTCCTTCGCGCATTTTTTCATGGCTGCTACCGCTGCTGCATTGGCATCCAGTTCTGCATCATATTTTTTACTGAATACCGCCCATTTTGCCGGATCATGGTCAAACCATTTCCTTAAGCCGGGAGAAGGAGCAATATCCTTCATCCACTCGTCAATATGCGCGGTTTCTTTTTTTACACCCCGGGGCCATAAGCGGTCTACCAGTATACGGTAACCATCATGCGGGTCGTAGGCTTCATAAATCCGTTTTATCGTTATCATAATAACAGGGTTTGGGTGCTGTTACAATGCATATCCGGAGCTATCCAGGCCATTGCTGCCAGAAGGACTTAATTGCCCCGGATATATTCAATTTTAGATAGGAACATGAGCGCCATCTTATCACCTCTCCACTTTGCTTCCTCCGCTTTCTCCCCTTCAAAATTAGCATCTACGGTACTTTTCCAGAGTTTCAGCCAGGTATCAAAATGCAGTTGCTCTACCGGCAGTTTGGCGTGTGGCGGAAAAGGGCTTCCGAAGTAAGTATGTTCCTGCAGCAAAACAGTTTGCCAGAACCGGTACATCTTTTCCAGGTGTTCCGGCCAGCGGTCTTTAATAATGCCGTTGAAAATGGGAGATAACAGCTCATCTTCCCGCACCTGCTGATAAAAAGTATCTACCAGCAATTTTATGTCGTCCAGCTCCGTAATATCTTTTTTACTGTTCATAAAATGACGATTGCCTCCTCTTCCTCCGGGTGTGAATACCAGGAGGGTAAAAAATTATTGTTGTTTCAGAAAAGTCAGTTTTTTCTCTAATTGTTCATGGAACTCTCCCACTTTGGCTTTTTCCAGCATGTTGAGGATATCTTTCCTTACTTTCTTAAACTCATGATGAATTGGGCAGGGGTGTGTTTCAGAACATTGTTTTAACCCCAGACCACAACCGGAAAAAAGCCGGTCTCCATCCACCGCTTTTACCACATCTGCCAGTGAAAACCGGAGCGCGGCTTTGTCCAGGAAAAAGCCCCCATTGGGGCCTTTTACAGATTGAATCAGCCCTCTGCGGCTCAGATCCTGTAGTATTTTAGCAATAAAATGCTCAGGAGCGTCTGTCCCATGTGCTATTTCCTTAATGCCTACCCTGTCTCCGTCCTTCGATTTCTGCGCTATAAACAGTATGGCCCGTATGGCGTATTCACAAGTTTTTGAAAACATTCGTTTGCCTTTATTTTCCAAAGGTAGGCATTATCTGAAAAGTAAAAGAGTTTTTAATCTTTTATTATTTCGAGGGTACCCGCTTTTTGTAAACTTTTTTCAGGATTTATTAACAAAAGGTGTAAACCTATACCAGGACTAGACCAAACCCTGCTATGGATCTACGTTTGCATAGGGATATCCCGTAGATATCCCGTATATGTCCCGTATATATCCCGTAGATATCCCGACAATGTAACTGGTCGGAATATCTACGGGATATCTATGGTTTATGTATGGTTTATCTACGGTTTATCCCTAAGCAGCTATACTGGTATGAGTCGGGATGCATAGGACATGCCTGGAGGAACCAATTATTTGTGTATAACTAAATTGAAAACAAATAAATATGTTTGTATATTTGTCTGCTGCTAAGCACCTTATGCCGGTTTACCAGGTAAAACGGCTTGACAAATGCGGAAATAGCTCATCTGGTAGAGCGACAGCTTCCCAAGCTGTAGGTGGCGAGTTCGAGTCTCGTTTTCCGCTCTGAAAATACCCGTCCGCTGAGGGCGGGTATTAAAATTTTAGCACTGTTTGCAGCGCTGGGATTTTGAAGGGTTACGTTTGAGGCCATTCAGGATGCACTCACATCACCATCGGTAGTTATGAGCATCAGCCCTCTGCTATGAAAAGTTTCCAGTCTTATTCCGGGGTCCAGTGAAAAATGTTTGCGTAAGCGGGTGAGATAAACATCCATACTCCGGCCTACAAAGAAATCATCATCGCCCCATACCTCATTCAGTACATATTTCTTTTCCAGCTTTTTGTTGGCATGTTCACAAAGGAACCTGAGCAAGGCTGCTTCTTTGGGAGGTAATTGAATCGTCGTATTGGAAGGCAGGTGGACAATTCTCATTTCGCTATAGTCGAAGGTGAGCGCTCCTATTTTGTACTGCAGGCGTTGATCCGATTCGGGAGTTTTACTTCTCCTGAGGAATACGCTTACCCGCTGTATCATTTCTTCCAGGTTAAAGGGCTTTATCAGGTAATCATCTCCCCCGATCACATAGCCATGGATCCGGTCCTGTTCCAGGTAGCGTACGGAGGTAAAAATGATGGGGATGTTGTCGTTTGTTTTCCGGATCTCTTTAGCGAGGAGAAACCCATTTTTCCCGGGCATTACAATATCGAGGATACAGGCATCAAACCGGCCGTTTTGAAATACCTCCCAGCCGGCTACACCATCCAGGCAATGTATCACTTCAAAACCGGCCCTTGTTAAATAACGGATGGTCATTCTGGCAAAAAACTCATCGTCTTCCACATAGAGGATCACAGCTTTCATATAATTTAGGGTTGGTTAGCTGGTTGATGGGCTTAGATATGGCGGAAGAATTCAGCAAGCAGAGAAACGGGCGTTCCAGGCATAAAAAGCTTAAAAGCATGAAGCTCAACTTGCAATACCTGGACCCCTAGACAAGGCAGGCGTAAACAAGCGAGCTCACGCTTTTAAGCATGAGCATCGCCTTCTGTTGCCGGTTCCACCTTGTCTAGGGGTCTGAAACCGGACATTTACGATGGCAATGCAGTCATAATATTTTCTGGGACCGCAAAGCTAACAATTAATAAGTTATAGCGTTTAGGTTTAATGTCAGTTCTAAATTTAACTAAATTATTTAAAATATGAAATATTACATTTAATAAAATAAATATTTTAATTAATATAATAACATAGTTTATACCTTGGCGCAATGGCAAAGGATAAACGATATAATACTGTCAAGATGCTGATGGAGGCGGGCAAGATCAGTACTATTGAGGAACTTATCGAGATAGTGCCCAAGTCTATTGTGGCGAAGGATTTGAATTTGCATTATTATCAGTTTCTTGCCAAGATGAAAAAGCCGGCTTTATTTTCTATTGAGGAACTGGTTACCCTGGCTGATAAAATTGAGATAGACCGTATGAAGATTATTACGCCGGTAGTGGTGGGTGCGAAGAAGAAAAATGATCATTAATACCTCTTATTTGCATACATTGCTTTGTGATTCGCATTTATATAAACCCTGAATAATTACTGCGCGTTTCTTCTCAATAAAGTTCCGGCTCTCTGCCGGTTAGAATTACTTCCCTTCATTTATACCACGCAAGTACACAACGTACACTATCGTGAGATTCGTAGTGTTAACCAATTTTCATTCATTTTAATTTTCAATTATGGAGTTTACTTCGATAGGCGCTATGAAAGCAGCCTCTACCCCACCCTCTTCCAACGACTTAGCATTTGTACTTGGTTATTATCTGCCTGGCGATGGTGGTGGTGGTGAGTTTTACTGGGACGCTGCCAGTACAGAAGACGACAATCAGGGCACCATCATCAAAAGAACAGACAATATCCCCGGAAGATGGAAAAGGATTTTTAGTGGTCCGGTTAATGTTAAATGGTTTGGTGCTAAAGGAGATGCAAATGCAAGTATTACTGGAACTGATGACTATGCAGCTATACTGAAGGCCATTGCATACATGCAATCAATAGTATTACTGCCAGCCTCTGTTAATGTTGCACAAAATGTATTGTATTTTCCTGCCAGCCCCAAGTCCCTTGGATATTTATGCAGCGGAGATCTTGACTTTGGTATGGGGTACGGCATAATAATGGACGCCCCCGTTTATAAAACAGGTCCGGGAACAGTGAATGGCGTATTTATGAAAATCGGGGAGTCAGGAAAATTACAGCAATACCTCACTTATAAATTATGGGCCAAAAACAAAGTTGCTGACTGGTCCGTTGCCGGTTATAAAGGAATACAATTTATCAATGCTTACCGCTGTGACATAGATGTGGTTAATATTTACGGGTTTACTATCGGTCTTGAATGTGCAGGCCTGGCAAAAGGCTTTAGCTACTCTAAAATAACTGGTATTGATATTGATTCCAATAAAATAGGTATTAATATAGTATCTGATCAGGCCAGTATGGTCAATAACCTGGACATCAAGGCATTCCAGGGAATACAGGATCAGGCATTACCCACTGCATTTGTTACGGAATGCGCTTTTTACATTAACCGGATTGGCTGTGGAGGCAACCTTTTTACTGATCAATCAAGGTATGGGGTATGCATAACTGGTCAGGATTATTCTTCCGACAATTTAAATTTTTACAAGACCTGCTTTGAGCTTCAGTCTCCGCAAAATGAGCAGGTAGAGGCGATTCCAGTAGTCATCGAAGGAGGAAGATATAATGCCTTCTATGATGCACGGCATGAAGGAAATTCAAAAGTATTTATCCGTTGTTTATCAGCCGCATTCGGGAATGAAGTTTATCTGGGTTTTTGTGCTTATCCGTATACCCGCTTATCAGAGCTGATAGATGACCAGAGCGATAATGCTACTAATAAAATATCTACCCGGACCAGCAAAATAAAGCTCTCTGAAATAGGACAGGGCAGAACAATTTTTGCAAGTGGGAATCTTGCCAATAAAGCGGTGTGGTATGATGCCACAGCCTTGAACATAGCTGGTTTGCATGTAATGCATGGAGGAGGATTACGGGATAAAAAAATAAACCCAAATACCAGCCTGGGTATAAATCCTGCAATAGGAGCGGACTATGTGCAGGTACCTGCTGGCAACGCTCTTTGCGTGTATCTAGATACCACCTTTCAGAAAAGGTTTATTCTCACAGCAAATGTGGAAGCCGGTTATCCACATGAAGTATGTCTGAAGTTCTACGACCTGAATGGGGAAATCAGGACTGGAAATACTTACCTGGATTATATGCAGGGAGTTACGATGCGCTGGGCTCCTGGTTATTATGGTGGTGTTTACAGGGAATATTATGCAGACAGGCCGACTGATTTTTATTTCACGGTAAATGAGGCAATACAAAAAGTAGAGATCATTATAGCAGGCAGGGATGATAGCCAGCCAATCAAACATCAATTCAGGATTCACTCATTTGATATCCTGAATATTGATGGATATGGCAGTAATGGCATATGGAATGAATTTTCATCAGATAACAACTTTGCTACGCAAATCCCTGTAGCAGGCAGTTATAAAAGAGGTCAGTTATTGTTAAATGATACAGCAGGGTCGGATACATTTGGATGGATATGTACTACAGATGGAACACCGGGGGTATGGAAAACGTTGGAAAGCGGATTAAAGGTTTCAGCGGAAGGAGCGTCAAATGCTGCATTGAATGGGGCATTGTTAGAAGGTTCATTAGTGTCCGGAGCTGTAGTAACCAAGGTAGTAACAGATTCAGGAGGTACGTCCATTAATTATCCCACGAATCTCGGACAGGCATTCAATTTCAATGGTATTGATTTCAGAAGGGGGTTCAGCCTTTTTAAAAACACCACCTCCCGTGATCTATACTACCAACATTTTAATATAGCCGGAACAGGACAAGGCTGGGCTAAGATGCTTGATAGTGTAAATACTCCCCTTGATACAATCGTAGATACTATGAAATCAGGGGTGTATGTCCCTACTGGAGGCGACCTTAATACTATCCTATATAATAACTGGGGATTATATAATGCTTCAGCAGCAAATACTCCTCCTGTAACCGCTGCAGCAGGGTTCTGGTTTGTAGTGACCCAAAACCAGTATTCAACAGATGGCAGCAAAATGCAAATCGCATATGCTTTCAGAAATTCAACAGACACCTGGCAAAGGCAGTATAATGGTGCCACCTCAACATGGGGTCCCTGGCGTACCTATGGGCCTAATGTGACAATTGATACAACGTCTGTGGCAAGCACTCTTTTCACTAATACTTATATGAATACAGCTTACCCGGATGCCCAGCCTAAAGATAAAATCTTATTTACAAACCTGACCGACAAGCCTGCGGGCATTGCAACACTCACCAAGCTCACCACTACCGCCTGGGCAGTGGAGTTATCAGGAAATAAGTTAACGTAGAAATATGTACCCCCTTCATTATCCGGGCATATCTAAAAGATTTGCCTGGATAATTTAATTTATCTGGTCTGGTATGGTAGCGGTGGTGTACAATAAAGTGGACTTATGCAGGGATCGGAAAGGATGTAATGAGGGTATTATTTTCCAGGTATAGGTAAAAGCAGGTATACTTATGATATTTCCTAAGTTTGCCCACATCTGTATTTATAGATTCTAACGATTTTACACATAACATTGTTTTAAAAATGCGGCCAGTGCCACGGCTAAAAGTGCCAGCAAAGGTCCGTAAGTGGCGCTTTGCCCTTTCTTTTCTTCCATAACGGATTCCTTCATAATAAAGCTGCTAAAATGATGGCCACCCGTTTACAGGTGGCCGATACAGATAAATATAACGGATTTTTCGCCGAAAACCGCATCTATTTCGCGAAGTTCCCGGCTAGTTAGGGCATCATAACAACTTCACTGACATTCTGTCATTTTTTCAATATTAAATATGTATTTTTGCACTCCTTAAATTTGTCAGGAATGCTTGATCAGGTTACTAAAGTGCATGATGAACAACGCCAGGGAGAAGCCTTTTCTTCTGGGGAGCAGGAGTCCTTATTATATTCCAAAAAGTTCTATATAGAAAGCTATGGTTGTGCAATGAATTTCAACGATAGTGAAATTGTTGCGTCCATATTAAACGGAGAAGGTTTTGGCGCCACCAAAGAGGTGGAAGAAGCCAGTGTAATACTTGTAAATACCTGTTCTATCCGCGAAAAGGCAGAGCAAACTATCCGCAAGCGGCTGACGGAGTTCCGTAAATTGAAGCGGAGCAACCCAGGTATGCTGGTAGGCGTATTAGGCTGTATGGCCGAAAGATTAAAATCCAAATTGCTGGAAGAAGAAAAGCTGGTAGACCTGGTGATAGGCCCGGATGCTTACCGTACCCTGCCTGCCCTGATAGCAGAAGCAGGTACTGGCCAGAAATCGGTGAATGTAATGCTGAGCCGGGAAGAAACCTATGGAGATATCAGTCCGGTACGCCTCAATAGTAATGGCGTAACAGCTTTTGTATCTATTATGCGGGGGTGCAACAATATGTGTACCTTCTGCGTAGTACCGTTTACCCGTGGACGTGAGCGCAGCCGGGATGCTTATTCCATCATCCGGGAAGCAACCGACCTGTTTGAGAATGGCTACCGGGAAGTAACCCTGCTGGGGCAGAATGTAGACTCTTATTACTGGACCGGCAAAGAAGAAGGATCAACCGGAGCAGAAGAGACCGTTACTTTTGCACAGCTGCTGGAAAGAGTGGCACAGATCAGTCCCTTACTGCGGGTCCGTTTCAGCACCTCCCATCCTAAAGACATTACAGATGAGGTACTGTTTACCATGGCTAAATACGAGAACATCTGCAACTATATTCACCTGCCTGTACAAAGCGGCAGCACCCGGATTTTGCAACTGATGAACCGTACCTATACCCGGGAATGGTATATGAAACGGGTAGACCGCATCAAGGAGATACTGCCCGACTGCGGCCTGTCTACCGATATTATCACCGGCTTCTGCACAGAAACGGAAGAAGATCACCAGGATACGCTGGCCATAATGCGGTATGCACATTATGACCTCGCATATATGTATTATTACTCCGAACGCCCTGGTACCCTGGCTGCACGCCGCTACCAGGATGATATCCCGGAAGATGTTAAAAAAAGACGGCTGGCAGAAGTAGTGGAACTGCACCGCCAGCAAGCACAGCGCAGCATGCAGCTGGACCTGGGCAAAACGTTTAAAGTATTGGTGGAAGGTACTTCCAAACGATCTGAAGCAGATGTGTTTGGCAGAAATGATCAGAACAAAGTGATCATCTTTCCCCGCGATAATCATCAGAAAGGAGACTATGTGTGGGTGAAAGTGGAAAGTTGCACTTCAGCTACATTAATAGGAAAAGTAGTTATGCCGGAATATGCGGAATAACTATATTTATTGATAACTAAAAAATACTTCTTTCCTTACCATATCCGTCCTATGCACTGCAAACGGTAATGGTAACAGGAAGTTTGGAGGATTGACAATGGATATTCAATCGATCAAAAATAGATTTGGCATTATCGGCAACAGCCAGGCTTTGAATTACGCTTTGCAGGTAGCAGTGCAGGTAGCCAATACTGACCTTACCGTACTCATCTTTGGAGAAAGTGGCGTGGGTAAGGAAGTATTTTCTCAGATCATTCATGCACTGAGTGCCCGTAAACACAACCCCTTTATTGCCATTAACTGCGGGGCCATCCCCGAAGGTACGATAGACTCTGAGCTGTTTGGCCACGAAAAAGGGTCCTTTACCAGTGCCATGGATAGCCGTAAGGGTTATTTTGAAACCGTGAGCGGAGGTACCATTTTTCTGGATGAAATTGGCGAAATGCCCATGGGCACACAGGCACGGTTGCTGCGTGTGCTTGAAACAGGAGAATATATCAGGGTAGGTTCTTCCAAAGTACAAAAAACAGATGTACGGGTCATTGCAGCTACCAACCGTGATTTACTGGAACGTACCCAACAGGGCAAATTCCGGGAAGACCTTTACTATCGCCTCAATACCGTGCCGATCCGGGTACCTTCCCTGCGCGACCGTAAAGAGGATATTCCCCTCCTGTTCCGCAAATTCTGTGTAGACTTTTCAGAAAGATATAAAACGCCTTCCGTACAACTGGATGAGGATGCACGTACCATCCTTATCAATTATCCTTTCCGGGGTAATGTACGTGAACTGAAAAACCTGGCAGAGCAGATTTCTGTGTTATCTACAGATAAGCTGGTGACCGGAAACGACCTGAAACGCTTTTTACCGGATCAGCCGGAAATAAACCGCCTGCCCATGCTGGCACCACCACAACAGCACAGCGGCGGCGATTTTTCGAGCGAAAGGGATATCCTGTATAAGCTGTTCTTCGACATGAAAAAGGATGTAACGGAATTGAAGAAGATGTTCTTCGACATCCTCCAGAATCCTAATCTGGCGCATGGCAACAACTTCCAGAATAACTTCCAGGACAATCATATACTGCATAACTACCCCTCACCTGCTGAAGTAAATGCGGTACCTGCTTCCAATACGCTGTCGTCACCACAGCCTATTATCCTGCAGGATAGTAAGATTGACCATCATGAAGAAGTAGAAGAAACCCTTTCTATTGCCGACAAGGAAAAAGAGCTGATCATGAAAGCACTGAAAAAACACAAAGGCAAACGGAAAGATGCCGCCCTTGACCTGGGTATTTCAGAAAGAACACTTTACCGGAAACTGAAAGAATACAACATTAACGAGTAACAATCACCTACTTAATAATACTTAGCCAGATGATCAGAATATTTCAGGGAGCAATGGTGGCCATTTTATTATGTTTACTGCATGGCTGCAGCGTAAAGTATTCAGCCAGTGGTGCCAGTATTGACCAGGGAGCTAAAACCGTCAACATCCGGTTTATCGAAAACAGGGCCCCTATCAATAACCCCACACTCAGTCAGAAACTAACCGAAAAGCTGCGTACCAAGATACAATCACAAACCAAGCTTACACAGGTAGGCGACAGTGAAAAAGGAGATTACGAATTTAAAGGTGCTATTACCGGCTATTCTTTTTCCAATGCAGCTGTAACTAATGTAGACCAGGCAGCTACTTCCCGGTTGAACGTAACCGTTACCATGACCTTCATCAAAAGGATAGGTGATAAAAAAGGATATTCCCAGCAGTCATTTTCCCGCTCTGCGGATTTCCCGGCCAACCAGTTGCCCAGCTCTGTAGAAAACAAGTTACTGGATGAAACGATCATCAACCAGCTGGTAGATGATATCTTTAACCGGGCATTTGCCAACTGGTAATATTAACCCGCAGGCAACCCTGCAACCGGCAAGGCCCGGAGCGCAGCGGGAGCAGAAATACGCGCAAGTATCGGTTGGATTGACTGCATGTGTCTGTTTTTTTATATTTTAGCGGCTTATGACGGCAAACAGGATCATTGACCATATTTTTCAACAACCGGATTTACCTCAGGTAGATCAGGCGGCCCTGGCAAAACTGGTGGGAGACTATCCGTATTTTACGGCGGGTCGGCTATTACTGGCGCAAAAGGATTACAGCATACATCAAAACATGCATAGTGCTGCTATCAAAAAAGCTATGCTGTACAGTAATAACCCGCACTACGTTTACCAATTCATTATTGGTGAGCTGGAAAAAGTAGAGGAACCCAATGATCCCACCCTGCCTGATACGCCTACCGCTGCTACGCCGGTAACGGCTGCTGTAGCAGCCACTGAAGCCGATCCGGCGGAGGCGGAAACATTGACTACTCCAGCAGCAGAGACTACCGCTGCTATTAAAGCGGATACTGTTGCCGGAGAAGCGACAAATATAGCAAGTGTTGACGCAGCAGGAACCATAACAGCCGGGGCTGCGCAACCAGTGGAGGCCGCAACACCAGCCCCTTCGGTTGAACAACCAGCAGTGGCAGCGGCAACGGAGGATATGACTACTCCGGTAGCTGTAGCCCATGATAATGAAGTACTTCAACCAGCCTATCCGGAAGACACCCCGGACCAGGATGAGCCGATCAAAATATTTCCGCTGGACATACCCGCAGAAGAAACTACGCTGACCTTCCAGCCTTTGTATACAGATGACTACTTCGCGTATAAAAGACTGAAAGAGCCGGCCCGTGCTGATGATCTTAATGAAAAAGGAATGGCAGAAATGAAAAGTTTTACGGACTGGCTCCGTCAAATGAAGGACAGTTTTGCTGGAAAAGCCCAGAAAGACTGGTACCACCAGCATTTGCATCACATTTATGAGGATGAGGAACCCGAAGTGTCCGAAGCAGTAGAACAAATGGCGATGAAGTCCATTACGCTGAATGATGATATTGTGTCGGAAACACTGGCAGAAATATGGGCACGCCAACACCAGTACCAGTCGGCCATCCACATATATCAAAAATTAAGTTTGCTTAATCCCGACAAAAGCGCTTATTTTGCGCAAAAGATAGCTGAACTTCATCAGTTAGAAAAAGATAAAATAAACAGTAATAAACATTAAGTAAATATGTTATTAGTTTTCGGTATATTGATCATATTAGCCTGTGTGTTGTTAGGCTTTTTTGTGTTGGTACAAAACCCTAAAGGGGGTGGTTTGTCCGGCTCATTTGGTGGCATTGGCACCCAGGTAATTGGTGTGCGTCAGACCACAGATGTACTGGAAAAAGGCACCTGGATCCTGGCAGTACTGATTGCTGTATTATGTCTTACTTCCAGTTTCTTTATCGGCAAAACCACTACTTCTGTAGCTCCGCCTACCGCTGTGGAAAAAGCTGCCGGCAAAGCTGCAGTACCTCAGGCACCTGCTACGCCACTGCCTAACACTCCGACAACGCCAGCACCTGCTCCGGCGCCGCAACCTAAATAAGTGATCTGTAATCATATTTTTAAAACCTCGCCTTTAAAAGCGGGGTTTTTTATTGTTCAGGCAATATTATATGGCAAACAAAAGCAAAAAGCAAGCGGCCAGTAACCGTTCCAAATGGATAAAACGCATCATTTTGTACACCTGTTGCCTGGCTGCCGGTGTACTTGTATATATCTCTTATCGCGTATTTGGCCCCAACACCCGGGCTATCAGCGATAATAAATACTTCTATATCAAAACCGGCAGGACTTACGCCAATGTGCTGGATGGCCTGGAAGAACAAGGCATTATCCGCAGCCGTAACAGCTTTAACTGGGTGGCGAAAGAACTGGATTATCCGGACCGGGTGAAAGCAGGCAGATACAAGATTGACAGGGGCATGAGCAATTTTGAGATCGTAAAACTGCTGCGCTCCGGCAGACAGTCGCCCGTACAGCTGGTCATTACCAAACTACGCACCAAAGATGACTTCATAAGAAAGATTGCCAATAACCTGGAGGCCGATTCCAACGCGCTCCGTGCCTTAATGGACGACCAGGTATACCTCCGTCAATTTGGCCTGGATACCAACACCGTCATGTGCGCCGTACTCCCCAATACCTACGAGTTTTACTGGAATACCTCCGCAGAAAGTGCCTTTAAAAAACTGGAAAAAGAAAGGGAAGATTACTGGACAGATGAACGTAAGGCCAAAGCCAGGGCATTGGGCCTCTCTCCCAATGAAGCCACCATCCTGGCATCTATTGTAGAAGAAGAAAGTAATAAAAACGATGAAAAGCCGCTGATTTCCAGCGCCTACTTAAACCGTATAAAAAAAGGCATGCGCTTGCAGGCTGACCCCACCGTAAAGTTTGCCTTAAAAGATTTTGGACTCAAAAGGATCCGGGAAAGCCATACGCTTTTTGACTCTCCGTATAATACTTACCGTTATCCCGGTTTACCTCCGGGACCTATTTGCACCCCCTCCGTTAAAAGTATTACCGCCGTCTTAAATACGCCTGAAACAGATTATATCTACTTCTGTGCCAGGGCAGACTTTTCCGGCTACCACGCTTTTGCAGCCACCTATGCAGAACACCTGGTAAATGCCCGGAAATACCAGGCAGAACTGAATAAGCGGGGATTTTAGAGGAAGCTGTTAGCTGTTGGCTATTAGCCTTTAGCTGTTGTACGTAAGGTGAGATCTCCGTAAATAGTTTGACTTTTAGCCATTAGCTTTGTGAAATACATTAACCATCTAATATACATTAACAACAAAACATAAACGCTAACAGCTAAAGGCTAACAGCTAATAGCTTAAAAAAAATGGTCAAACCGGAAAAATATATTACTACAACACGACCTTACCGCTGGCTGGTGAACAGAAGCAAAACGCTGGTGTTACCTGGCTTTGAGGGATTGTCATTGTATGCTGTGATTAAATTTTTCCTGAAGGAAACAAAAGATACAAGCCTGGGCGACCGGGCCGCAGCAATATCGTTCAACTTTTTACTGGCGATTCCTCCTTTCTTCATTTTCCTGTTTACACTGGTACCTTTTATTCCCATGAAAAATGTGGAAGCTACCTTATATGACCTGGCACTGGACCTCACTCCTAACTACAACATTTACCTGATCATACGGGATATGATCCATGACTTTTTATATACGCACCGGAATGGATTATTATCTATCGCCTTTCTGGCTGGTTTCTTTTATTCCTCCAATGGGGTAATGGGGATCATGCGCTCGTTTAATAAGTCGAAGCCGGGATTCCGGCAGCGCAAATGGTGGCAAAACCGCATTATGGCGCTGCAGCTGACTACCATCCTGGTATTGTTATTACTCATTACGGTGGCGCTCATCATTGCACAAGGCACCGTCCTGCGCTATATTTTTAACGAGTTGAATATAGAGAACACTTTTGTAAGATCTATTATTGATGTAGCCCGCTGGGTGCTCATTATACTCCTGTTCTTTTTTATCAATTCCTTTATTTACCGCTTTGGCCCGGCTACTACCAAGCGATGGAAATTCATTACGGCAGGCGCTACTTTTTCTACTGTATTTATGATCCTGGTAACACTGGGGTTTTCCTACTTTGTTAACAATTTTGGTGCCTATAACAAGATCTATGGCTCTATTGGTACCATCCTCATCTTAATGCTGTGGATCTATTTTAATTCTTTTATCCTATTGGTAGGTTTTGAATTAAATGCCAGCATCCGTACCCTGAAGGAAATGGCTAAAGAGGAGGAATCTTATTGATAATTATAGGTAATATCCAGTTCCTCAAAGTTGATATCCAAAAAACTGATTGCAGCACCGGATGTTGCGGTGTTGCTGATATGCAGCGGAAGCCCCTGCTCATTATATGTCATATTTTGAACAACATTGTTGCTGCTATAATCCTGCGCTAAAAATTGCCACACGGGGTGCAAGCGTAGCATATTGACTTTATCATCATAGGTGATCTGATGCCCGGGTTTATCAAATTGCCCTATCAGCTGCCGGTTACCCTGCTCATCATACAAATATTTAAGATCCCATACCACACCGCCATCTTTAACAAAAGTTATTTTCCTGCGGGTCATTCTGTCCTGTACATCATATTCATACTCAGAGGTAAACGCAAGATCAGTACCTGGTCCTGTGGTCAGTTTTCCAAACATATACATGGTGTCCTTCACAATTCTCTTTTTATCATCATAACCATAGCGATACCACATTTCAGCACCACCTGCTGTATAAACACCTATACAATCCGTCAACCGGTCCTGCTTATCATACCGGAACAAATAGTTAGGAGAACTGGTATCCACACCAGACTTGGTTAAACTAACCGGAAACCCTTTACTGTTGTATGCTACAGTAAAGGAATCCAGCTTCCCGTGAATATTACCCTTCAATTTCACAATCTGGTATGGCCCTGCCCCATGGGAATAATCAGGGATACTTCTACACCCAACGGCCAATAACAAAAAAGTACACAGCGCTGTAAAGCATGCTATTGTGGAAGACATTTTCATATGTAACGCTTTAATGGATACATAAATGGGTTATTACTGCAAGTACTGAGATGCTGGCTCCTCAGGTTAATAAGATAACGTCCATACAGGTTGTTCTCAGTTGATAGAAAATGTATACTGAAAATATAACTAAAATAACATATCTCAAAGGGAAAAATGAAATGTTGCAAAACAAGTATTCATTCCCCTGAAAGACTGCTGTATGATTGCAGTACTTTGCTTACCAGGCATTTATATTATAAATTTTTATTTTGCGATAATTTTTTATATTTTCCTGTTTGAATCAGCCGTATTTTGTCCTGACCCGGGGCGTTTACCTGAAAACCATCTACTATGATAAAAACCACCTGTTATTTAGCTATTGGCACCCTTTTCCTGACATCGTGGTTACCCGTCTCTGCCTCTCTGGAGATTGGAGCATCTATTCCCAAAGCAGATGAAAAACTGCGGGATATTTCCGGCAAAGATGTATCCCTGAATAGTGCTAAAAGAGGCAATGGGTTGCTGGTCATATTCTCTGGCAACAGCTGCCCTTATGTAATACGCAATCAGCAACGTACCAGCAACATCTGTAACTATGCACATAAAAACAATATCGGGGTAATACTGGTAAATGCCAATGAGGCGATACGTAATGAAGGAGAGTCCTTACAGGCCATGAAAGCATATGCTGCCCAGCAGCATTATAACTGGTTTTATGTATTGGATAAAAATGCAGTCATAGCAGACGCCTTTGATGCTAACCATACACCGGAATGTTTCCTGTTTGATAAAAACGGGCGTTTGGTATACAAAGGCGGGATAGATGATAATCCCGGCAATGAATCGGCTGTAAAAGCCCAATATCTTCAAAATGCAGTCAATAACCTGCTGTCAGGTAATGGTATTGCTGTGAATACTACTAATTCACTGGGATGCAGTATTAAAAGACAACGAAATTAACAGCGTAGATTATTGTCCTACCAGGAATACGGCATTACTAAACAGCAGCTTTCCGTTTTCCCAGAAACTTCTGAAAAGCGGGTTATCTGCAAGAATTACAACTGCTCCGCTGCCAAGGTCCTTCACCCCAAATAACAAGCCGTCCTGCAAACGCATACGGGTATCAGCCCCTACAAAACCGCTGAGGTAATTATCCTTTTTGATCACTCCTACATTCCAACCATCATTTTCAAGAAACTCATACAGCTTATTATCCTGCCTCAGGGTATAGTAAATGTCCGGGTACCCAAATGCCAGCGGATGCGTTTTGTCCATTTGTACCTTATAGATCGCACCGGGGATGAACTGTTTTACGCTTTCCCGCTCCCGGTTGGCATATGTTTTCAAGGCACTATAGGTATCCTTCTTATCATCCTTATCAGCTTCTTTTTTCTTTAGTCTGATTCCCCAGTCTTCTTCTGCCAGCTGTGCTACTGTACCTTCCAGGGCAATAAGCCTGCCTCCTCCGGAAACCCAATCCTTTAAGCGTGTGGTCATCTTTTTATCAGACAAACATTCATAGGTACCATCAGGAAGGATCAATACATCTATTCCCTTCAGATCTACTTCATCCAGTTCTTTCTGATCTACAACAGCAACCGGATAATCGATCTGCTGTTCAAAGAAATGCCAGATCTCGCCCATACCCAGGGAAGAAACTCCTTTTCCGGCAAGCACTACTATCTTAGGCTGGCGGATAAACCGGATCTTATCCGATCCGAAGTCCATCCCCTTATCTACAAAGCCAGTAGCCACGGCATCCAGGCTTACTTTGAATTTATTTGCCAGGCCGGTGACCAGTTTGTCAAACTGCGGCGTTACTTCTCCGTTGCCCGACCTGGTAATGACCAATGTACCTGCAGGGAAGTCTTTCCCACCCACAGAAAAGGGCACTTCGCTAAACCGCACTTTTACATCGGCCTGCAGGAGTGCAGATAAAAATTTCACATCTGTTACGCTGTTCCATCCGGAAAGGTAAGCATAGGGCTTCGCCGCCGTTAAGGCACTGTTATTCCGCAGTTCCGGCGTATCAGTAGCAGGCGTAAGTGTTTGTTTCACGGCATAAGCCTGTAGCCCGTATACATAGGGTAATGACCAGGCAGTAATATCATAGGTAACAGAATCTGTCAGGCGGGAAGTAGGTTCAAATAATACTGTCAGCATATTAGACCTGGGCTGATAAGCACTCAGTACCAGGTCTTCTTTTTCAATGGTAAAGTTTTCCGTTTTGCCTGTAAAATAGTTGAACCCGCTAGACTGCCGGGTAGTGGCGCCATATCCGAAGGCGATATCATTTTTACGCAGCAGCTCTGCAAGCGCATGTAGTTTTTCCGTATTCCCCGTAGCCTTTATTACATATCCTTTATAGCTGCCTGGCGGATTACGTTTGGCTGTTTCAAAATACTTTACGAATTCATCACGGATCTTATCAGCATTCAGGGAGGCCACTTCTATAGTAGATAAGCCGGTGATATGATGATGTGCAATCCTGTCTTTAAGGGTAAGGGTATCCCCGTCATTTTTCAACACGGCTACCCCACTGTGGCCACCGCCCCCCTGCTCATAAGTCATCCCTACCGCACCATTGTAGGTAGGATAGGTATCACCGTAGCTGGGGTAAAAGAGGTCGAACCGTTCTTTTGTAAAATACAGCCAGCCTTCATGATCAAAGTATTTCGCGTTGTTCTTTCCAATCATTGTCTGCAGTTCCCGTTGCCAGGGGGTAATCACATCATGCAAAGGTTCTGCCGCCGGAGCAAAGTAATACGGTGCATCGATATCCTGTTCATGAAAGTCTACATGTACTTCAGGCAGCCATTGATTATACCTGCTTACCCGTTGTTGTGATTCTATCTGTGTTTGCCAGGCCCAATCCCGGTTCAGGTCAAAATAATAATGATTGGAACGCCCATTGGGCCATGGTTCCATATGTTCCCGGCTATAACGTTGTACATCCGGCTTTTTGCTGCGTACGCTATTATAAAAGTTCACGTAACGCTCACGCCCATCGGGATTAAGGCAGGGATCTATGATCACGATGGTATTTTGCAGCCATTGCTGTGTTTGGGTATTGGCTTTATTGACCAGCTCATATAATGTTTTCATGGCCGCTTCTGTGGATACCGCTTCATTACCGTGTACATTATAGCTCAGCCATACTATTACCGGATCTCCGGGATTTTTCCCTCCTCTGGCGGCTGCAATATCCAGGTGATGTTTTCTGATCTCGTCCAGCCGGGAAAAATTAGCCGGAGAAGCCACCACTGCATAATACAAAGGCCGTCCTTCGTAGGTATTACCATACTGCTCCAGCTTAACATTGCCGGCAGCCGCACTTACCTGCATAAAATATGCTATCACGCGGTGATGAGGCGTAAATTGTGTGCCCAACTGATAGCCCAGGAATTGTGATGGCGTAGGAATGGATTGGGAAAAACTCATTCCGGAAAAGGACGTTAGCAATAGTAGCGTGATGAGGTATTTGCGCATAGCCGTGTGATCATTTCGACTCCGAATATAGTATAAATAGTAATCGCTACCCCGCCCTTTACAGCATTCCTGCCCTGGCCATCCCCGGCGCCTTGTACAATTAATTTTACCGGGTTTGCAGTATGTCTTAATTTCGAATAAATAGCAGGATTATGCGCCGTATTATACTCATTGGGCTGGTCATCTTATGTAAATATAGTGCCTATGCCCAGCAGCCACTGGCAGGTTTTAACCCATATGCCTATACTATTGACAAAACAGGTACATTTAAGCAGGGAGCGGTTGTATCTGCCCATCCGCTGGCCAGCCAGGCCGGTAATCTGATCCTGCAGCAGGGCGGCAATGCAGTAGATGCCGCCATTGCCACACAGCTGGCATTGGCAGTAGTATATCCCGGAGCGGGCAACCTGGGCGGAGGAGGTTTTCTGGTGGCCCATCTAAAAAATGGTAAAAATATCGCCATCGACTATCGCGAAACTGCGCCTGATAAAGCCGGGCGGGATATGTACCTGGATGCACAGGGTAATGCCAATACTACCCTGAGCCAGGATGGGCATCTGGCGGCCGGTATTCCGGGCACCGTTGCCGGATTATTTGCCTCTATGAAATATGCTTCCCTCCCCTTCTCCAAACTGATCGAGCCTGCTATCCTGCTGGCCGAAAAAGGGTTTGCCATCAGCGAGGGAGAGGCCCAAAGCCTGAATGCCCATAAAGCCAAATTTATCCGGCTCAATACAACTCATCCCATAGCGTTTGTAAAAGCACAACCCTGGAAAGCTGGTGATACGCTGATTCAAAAAGAACTGGCACGCACCCTCCAACTTGTTAAAGCCAAAGGCGCTGCGGGCTTTTATACCGGAGAAACGGCCCACAAAATCGTAGCAGAAATGAAAAGAGGCCGGGGGATCATTACCCTGGATGACCTTAAAAAATATAAGGCTAAAGAAAGAATTCCTGTTGTATTTAACTACAAAGGCTATACCATCGTAACCATGCCTCCGCCTTCCAGTGGTGGTATCTGCCTGCAGCAAATGATGGGTATGGTGGAACAATATCCACTGGCCACTTATGGCTTCCAGTCGCCACAGGCCGTGCAATTAATGGTGGAAGCAGAACGCCGTGCCTATGCCGACAGAGCGGAATACATGGGAGATGCTGACTTTGTAAAAGTACCTGCTGCCCAACTGGTACAACCTGCCTACCTGAAAAGCCGGATGAAAGATTTTGTATCCGCAAAGGCAGGTAACAGCGAAAAACTGAAGGCGGGGCAGCTATTACCCGAAAGTGAAGAAACCACACACCTCTGTGTAGTAGATGCTGCTGGCAATGCCGTATCTGTTACCACTACCCTTAACGGCAGCTATGGCAGTAATGTGGTAGTGGGTGGCGCCGGCTTTTTATTAAATAATGAGATGGATGACTTCAGTATAAAACCCGGTGTACCCAATATGTACGGTCTGGTAGGTTCAGAAGCCAATGCAATAGCTCCCGGAAAACGTATGCTCAGCTCTATGACGCCCACTATCGTACTGCAGCAACAACATCCCATACTGGTAACAGGTACTCCGGGAGGCTCTACCATTATCACCTCCGTGTTTCAAACACTACTGAATATACTCGAGTTTAACCTCTCACCGGAAGAAGCGGTCAATAAGCCTAAATTCCATCACCAATGGCTTCCTGATCAAATAGATGTGGAAAAAGATTTTCCGGAAAGCACTATTATGGCATTGGAGCAAATGGGTTATAAGGTAGTGAAACGGGACGCTATCGGCCGTACGGAAGTGATTAAAATAAATACTAATCGTACCCTGGAAGCGGTAGGCGATAAACGCGGGGATGATAGCGTGGCGGGGCAGTAGCAGCTTTTAGCAGTTAGCTGTTAGCTTTTAGGGATTGTGTTTTGTTGTTAAATAGTTGTTGCTGTAATAAATTAACTAAACCGTTGCTGGAGGTTTGCTTTAGTCATTCATGCCTGCATGACGTGGCTAAAGGCTAATAGCCAACAGCTAAAAGCTAAAAAATATGTCTTTAGGAAACTTGTATCTGGAAAGCGCCCAAAAAAGGCTGCTGTATTACAAAACGCTGGGAGATAAAACCTTTGAACAGCTTAACGGGGAGCAATTGCACTGGCAACCTGCCGGAGCTCCCAACAGCATTTACCTGATAGTTAAACATATTCATGGTAATATGCTTTCCCGGTGGACGGATTTCCTGACCACTGATGGGGAAAAGCCCGGACGGGACCGGGATGCTGAATTTGTGGAAACATCTGCTACCAAAGAAGAAATTCTGGCCATGTGGACAGCCGGATGGGATTGTATGATACAGGCTATCAGCAGCCTGACAGCTGACGACCTGGAAAAAACCGTCTATATCCGGAAGGAACCACACGCTGTACTGGATGCCATTAACCGGCAGGTAAGCCATATTCCTTACCATGTAGGACAAATTGTTTACATTGGTAAAATGATCCGGGGAGATAACTGGGAAAGCCTTTCTATTCCCAAAGGGCAATCACAACAATATAATCAGGAAAAATTTGGCAAGTAATTTTCGAACTATGAGGGGCATACTACGTAAGGCGCTATTGCTGTGGTGCCTGGTACTGGCTGTCAGCGCCTGTAATTCCGGCAAAACCAATGAGCTGCTGATCCATAAAAAGTGGCGGGTATACGATGTAAAAGTTCCGCCCAACGATCCGTACAATAGTACACAGGTAAACCAGGCAGCGGAACTTAAAAAAGGGTATTATACCGATGTGTATTACCAGTTCCTGGACAACAACCTCTTTATCGCCACCAATGCCGGTGTACCGGATTCCGGCAGATACCAGCTGCTCAGTAATGGAAAAATCATTTCTATTACTTCGGCCAATGGTTCCCGGAATGCTGAACATCTTTTAACAGTCGTAAAATTGGACAAGGATCACTTTGATATGAAAGTAGTATCCGGTGATTATCACTTTATACTATGTACTAAAAAAGACTAATCTACGATGCTTTCAACTGGAATTACACCCGGCAGAACGGTGCAAACAGCAGACAGGAACAGTTTGTTCTTTTCCGGTTTTTCCTACCTGGGCATGCATGTCCATCCGGAGTTCAGGAGGCAGCTCACAGCTGGTATTGCTCAATATGGCACTGTATTCCCATCCTCCAGAGCCGGTAACGTCCGGCTGAGCGTATACGAAGAAACGGAGCATGCCCTGGCAGTATGGATGCATCAGCAATCTGCTGCTGTTGTCTCCTCCGGCTTCCTGGCCGGACAGGCAGCTATTCATTATGCTCACACTAAAGGACAGTTGCTGTATGCACCCCAATCACATCCTGCCCTATGGTATAATAATCCCACATTGCCGGATATACCATATGAACAATGGGCAGGAGAAATGCTGGAAAAAATAAACGCTGCTGCCGACCATACCTTTGTGGTGGTAACGGATGCAGTAAGCCCGCTTACCAGTACGGTATATGATTTTGGCTGGCTGTATGAAGTAACCCGTAAAGTGCTCGTAGTCATTGACGATTCGCATGGAGTGGGTGTTTTAGGAGCACATGGCCAGGGCATCAGCTATACCCTTCCGCAAACCGAACATGTCAGGTATCTCCTAACCGCTTCCCTGGCAAAAGCATTCAGTATACCGGGAGGTGTCATAACCGGCCATGCTGCTGATATTGCAGCGCTTAAAAAGCACCCGTTTTTTACAGCCAGCACGCCCATGATGCCGGCAGGGGCCTATGCCTTTCTCCAATGCAAGCCCTTGTTTGTAACGCAACGGGAAACCCTTTGTAAAAACATTGCGCACCTGTTGCAGCTGGCTAAAAACATGCCGCTGCTACACAACCCGCAGAAGTTACCCATATTTCTCCTGCAGCCTGGTAATGGGGTGCCTGATATTACCACCTATCTGGCCGCAAGGGATATTGTTATTTCTTCCTTTGCTTATCCTTACCCGCACAGTCCGCATGTAAACCGTGTGGTGCTGTCGGCCCTGCATGAGCCGGAAGATATAACACTGCTCTATCGCTTCCTGGAGGAAAGTCAAAGCGCATAATATAAACGTAATCCATTACCCAACGTCATTCAAAAACAGCCTATGACCAAAAGTATTCTTTGCCTGTTATTTTTCACCGGAGTATGTCTGTTATCCGGTCAGGCACAGCCAGTTAAGAAAGCGCCGGTACCGAAAACATCACTTTTATGGAAGATTTCCAGCAACGGGCTTACGCAGCCGTCTTATCTTTACGGCACCTTTCATATTCTCTGTAAAGAAGACCTTTCTTTTTCGCCTGCTGCACTCGCTGCATTTAAAGCTACCAAAACACTGTATCTGGAAATAGATATGGACGATCCTCAGTTGTTATTCAAAATGGGACAATCCATGATGATGCCGGAAGGGTATTCTTTTAAACAATTATTCAAAGCAGCAGATTACGCAATACTGGAAAAGTATTGCAAAGATTCTACCGGTATGGACATCAGCGTATTTGATAAAATGAAACCATTAGCGGTGATGTCGCTCCTGATACAACAATCTTTTTCCTGTAAGACGGCCAGCTGTGAGGCAGCGCTGATGCAAATGGCTAAACAGCAACAGAAATCTATTAAAGGGCTGGAAGCACTGGAAGACCAGATAAGATTGTTTGATAGTATTCCGGATACAGAAGAAGCAGCGATCATCATGAAAATGATTACTGAGAAAGATTCCAGAGTGCTGAACAGGAAAATGGTAGCCGCCTATAAACAGCAGGACATCAACAAGCTGTATGAATACATGCTGCAGGCCCCTGACTGGATGCAGTTTAAAGATGCATTACTGGACAGGCGTAACAGCAACTGGATTCCGGTAATTACGGCGCAGGCCAAACGCAAACCTACCTTTTTTGCCTGCGGAGCAGGGCATCTGCCAGGAGAAAAAGGAGTGATCAGACTTTTACAGGAACAAGGCTATAAAGTAGAACCCATCAGATAAGCTATACATGATAACGGGCAGGTAGCCATGCATTTTATATGACTACCTGCCCCGTTATTATTATCTCCTTACCCTGTTACCCCTTTTTCTTCACCTTCAGCAATCGTATCTCAATGACGTAAGTGCCTGCTTTTTTGATATGGAACTCAAACAGCGGATTAGCACTATAGCCTGTTTTAGGATCCAGCCCTGGTATACTTGGGCTCAATGTTATAAACTGGCTGGGTACCCGGTAATACATCAGAAAATTATACGTTGGTATTTTCTTGATGGGAAATGGTGTGATTTCAAAATTACAGATCATGGAAGTATCTGTATTTACAATCGGATGGAACCTCGCATAGTTTTCAAAAGTGGGCCGGTCCCCTCTTTTAATGATCTCCCCATTTTTAGGATTAAATGGTTTCCCATCCTCATCCACAATTTTCAGGATAGCGTGATGACCTGTATCTGAAACAGCAGTGATTGTAATCTTGGGATTACCGATAGGTACGACTGTACCTGTAAAATCCTGGAATGCATTATTACCCTGTGCATTGATGGTATAACGCTCCCCATCCATGGTATGGATAATCCCCACGTTTTTATAGGTTCTTACCCCCGCCACATTGGATACTTCAATATCAAATTCGTAGTCTGTATCTACCGGCAAACTATCAGTGGCACCATTAAATACGAACTGTCCGCTGGATAAAAACTGGAACGGCTGCATATTTTTCAGTTCCCTTTTTGCATTCACCTGCTCAATGGTAGTATCCACATCGGGATCTACAGCTTCCTTATATACGTATACCGGGTATTCCTTAAAAAACTCTTCCGCCCTTTTACCAGTTCCCACTTTACGTATATCCAGCAGTTTTACAGTAATAGGCACCGTAGTACCATCCATAGACAATGCGGCTGTTTTTTGAAAAGCGATGCCCCGTTCTACCAATATGGGAGAGTCTGAATAATAGATCCCATCACTTAAATATCCTTCGTCTATCTTCTTACAGCCCGCAAGGAGCAGTACTGCTGCCGTGGCGGTATAGAACAGGTGTTTCATTTTATATATACCTGACATGTTGATTATTTTTTTGATGAATGAAATCATTATCTCCAGTAAAAAGCATGCTGGTTATTAATGACGTGGAGCAGCCCTGTTTGTGTGATGATACCGGATGTTTGCACTTCCTCATCCTTATCCCACATTTCCTTGGGATAATCCTGGGGACGGGGATCCGGGTCCAGTCCATCTATGATCTTGATAATATGCAGGAACCGGGGGCGCTGGCTGATGATATCATCATAATCAATAGACTCTACCAGTTTGATGGCAAACTCCTCTCCTACCATATTTTTATACAGCTGGTTGCTAAGGCTCAGGTTTTCCCGGCTGATCACCTCTTTGAACATATAGGCACGCAAAGAATCCTTCAGTTCATTCACCGGAAAGCTATCAATCGTATACTTGATATTCTCATCATTATACCTGAGCTGTACTTCGGTCGTTCTCTTTAACAGCAGTGAGCGGATGGAATAATCCGTAGGCGCAAAGAAAGTGACTTTACCATTGATCTCGTCCTTCATACCAGCATGGTCTATTAACTGTACGAGGGTATCAAACAAAGGTTTGGATTTTAAGTAATCATAAGTAGTCATTTCTACTTTAGGATTTATTTTGCTGCCCCCGGTCAGATAGTTATCCTTTTTACAGGAGGCCACCAATGCCAGCACCAGTAGCAACAGGCAGGTATATTTTGCGGTATTTAAATACGTGTAGTTCATAATCTTTTTTTTAAAGGATGTTACCCACATTTACTTCACTTTTCCTTCCCAGAATCTGTTTTGCCGAAGTACATAGTTGTTCACAAACAGCTTGCGTGCCACCGGCCATTTCCAGCCTTCCTGGTCATAACGGGCAGTACCAAAAACGCCTCCCGCTTCTGTTTTCAGGAATCCGGTTCTTACCAGATCGTACCAGCGCTGTCCCTCACAAAAGAGTTCGCGGCTGCGTTCCCTGAATATTTCCTCGTATAATCCTTCATCATCCCCTTCATAGGCGGATGCACCAGCGCGGGTACTTACTGCCGCCAGATCAGTACGGGCTGCCCCATACTGTCCGAGTTTGGCGTTTGCTTCTGCACGCAACAGCAATACATCTGCATACCGGAACAGGATGATGTTGGCATCTACTGCTGCCAGTGAATAGGTAGCCAGGTCTTTATAGAATATGTTTTCTGCATTCAGCCCTGCATACTTGGTAAGGATAGAAGTATTATCTGAAGTAAAAACAAAGTTGTAGTAATACCGGTAGTCGTTCCGGCCCTCATACAGGTCGTCAATCAGTTCCTTTTTCAGTACCCCATTCTGTGTAGTTTTACCTTTTATATAAGGTTGCATCAGACACTTGTAATAAAATCCGCTTTGTGTTTGTTGTTCACTTTGTCCTACCTGCATATTGATTTCAAAAATGCCTTCATCCGATTTTCCCTTAAACAGTTTTACAAATTCGGTACTATCTACCAGGCGGTATTTATGGCTTTGCTGGATCGCATCTACTGCCGCAATTGCTTTGGTCAGATTTTGGTTATCCGCACCTTTATTCAAAAAATCTTTCCACATGTATACATGTGCCAGCAAAGCATAGGCAGCACCTTTATTAGCACGAACTGCTTTTTCAGCGCCATCCAGATAGTCCCATGGCAATAGGCTGATGGCCTGCTGCAAATCATTGATACAAGTATCCAAAACTGTTTTTTCGCTTGTTCGGCCCACATTCTGCGCGTGAGCAGGATCTTCATCATAGGTAGTTACCAACGGTACGTCTCCCCATAACCTCACCATATAGAAATAGCTGAATGCACGCAGGAACAGTGCCTCACCAAGTATTTTATTACGGGTAGCCACTGGCTCGTGGGTAAACTTATTATCCGGGATGGTGGGCACATGATGCAAGATGATATTGGCCTGGGTAACCACGCGGAAATAAGGAGACCAGTCGTGATAATCTTCCAGGTAATCCCCTATGAAGGAAGCATTACTAAATCCCTTTCCACCGGTGATCAGAAAATCCAGGTCATACTGGTTAAATCTGTCAAATTCGAAAGCAGTCAGATCTCCATAAGAGAAATGCGACATATTACCACCAAAAGCAGTATTGACGGTCAATGCTTTTCTTAATAAAGCATATCCCCCCGCAAGGCCCTGTAAAGCATCTTTTTCATCTTTCCAGAACACTTCGTTATAAGGAGAATTGATAGGGTCCTGTTCCAACAGCTTTTTACAGGAAACCATCGGCGCCAGTAGTATGACAGCTGTAATGGCAAAGAATATATATTTAAGACATTTCATAATAGCTCACTTTAAAAATTAGAGACCAACATTTACACCCAGCGTAAACTTGCGCGGAATAGGATACCCCGTACCAGTATATACCCCCAGTTCATTCACTGCTTCTGCATCCGGCACAGTAGAGCGCTGGAAAGTGTGCAGGTTATCAATCACGCTATAAATCTGGAGGTTACGCATTTTAATACGGTCCAGGAATTTGCGTGGAAAGGTGTAGGAAAGGTTTATGTATTTGATACGGGCATAGTTACCGTTTTCAATGTAAGCAGAAGAGAATGGCAGGAACTGATAATAGTTATCACCATAAGGGTTCAGCTCGGCAAATTTGCTGCCTTCTCCTTCTTTCTGCCAGGTGCCTAATTTACTCAGGTCTGTAGCCGCAATAAAGGACAGGTTGTTCTGATATCCCTGCAGGCGGTCAGAAATATATTTATTAAAAATTTCCCTGCCCATCAGGAAATTCACGGATATTTCGAGGCTAAAATTTTTATAGCTGAAGGTATTGGTGAAACCTCCCGTAATGCGGGGGTTCGGGTTGCCGGTACGCACCCGGTCATTCCAATCCCATACATCAAAATCGCCATTCTGATCCTGCCAGATATAATCCCCCGCCTTCACAGTATGGCTTCCTCCCCAATAGGTCAGTTTTTCACCAGTCAAAGGATTAAAGGGGATATCCTTTTCATTCGCATACACCCCATTGCTTTGTATCAGGTAAAACTCGTTGATAGGGCGGCCTTTCGTGAGTAAATACACCATTCCGGTATTAGGATCTTCTACCACCAGGTCACGGTTGCCATTAGGGAGGCCGGTGATCTGATTTTTAACAGCTGACAAAATCAGGCGGCTGTTCCATTGAAAGGGACTTTCAGGTGATAAGATGCGGCCATAGAGATTTAACTCCCAACCAATGTTGCGCACACTTACGGAGTTCGTATTTACTTTATCGTATCCACTGGTAGCAGGCAGCAGCAAGTCAAACAGCCCTTTGGTTTTTCCGCGGTTGAATACATCCGCAGTAATGGTTAAACGATTTTTAAAGAATGCTGCGTCCACACCAATATTGGATTGTACAGACTGTTCCCAGGTTAATCCGTTCTGCGCCACCCCACCTTTAAAGTTGGGCGTTACCGCATTGATGCCATTATAGGTGATCGCATCCGAGCCACCATAACCGCCCTGGTTAATCGCATAGGTATTGAATGGCATATAGTAACCACCTGGTAAAGTACCTGTTACCCCATAGCTGCCGCGCAGTTTAAATGCATCCACCCATTTTTTCAGTGGCGCAGCAAATGGTTCATCGGTGATATTCCAGCCAGCAGAAAAGGAGGGGAAATATCCCCAGCGGCTATTTGCCCCAAAGCGGGAAGAAGCATCTGCACGCCAGGCTACAGACAGCAGGTATTTTTCACGGTAGTCGTAGTTAACCCTGGCAAAAAATGACAGCAGTCCAGCCGACTGGTAATTTGATCCTGTGATCAACCCATCATATGGATCTCTCAACAGGAAGTTCCGGGGTTCAATCCCTTGTACTACTTTCACATTATCATTACTGATAGCCGCACCACCTACCCCGGTATATGCATTTTTAACATAGTTGATACTATTGCCCAATAATACATTAAGGTGATTTTCCTTATTGAAAATGTCTGTAGTATAACTTAACGTGTTATCAAGGTTAAGATTCTCATACTGGCTCTTGCTGCTCTGCGCATAAGAAGCCCCTGCCGCATTCAATATTCCCGGACGGAAGATATCCCGGGAGCTGACGCTGCTTTGTATAGAGCCGATTGCAGCAAAGCGGAGCTTTGAAGTAATATCATAATTCAGGGTGAGGCTTCCCGTTACATCGTCATTGATGTTCTTATCACGACCGGATTTTAAGTCGCCTGTATAATTCAGTATATCTATTTCTGACAGATTAAACAGGGAGGAGGGAAACTGGCCCTGGTATAATTTAAGTGCATCCTCCCAGGGAAACTGCCCTCTACCCCTGGAGCGGTCTCCGCGGCTTAAACGAAACAATGCATCCACGCTTACTTTGGAGCTCATTTTCATGCCCATGGCAGCAGAAACCGTATAGCGCTTGTACCCTGTTCCTTTAATAATACCATCTTCATTAAAATAGTTGCCGCTTACCCGGTAGTTAATACTCTCTGTAGCACCGGCTACTGACAGGTCTACGTTTTGTACAATCCCACTGCGGTAAAAGAGATCCTGCCAGTCTGTAGCACCGGAAAAAGCAGGATTTAAACTATCGGTGAGCATCATCGGCAACACACCCGCCCGGTCGTAAGGTGCCCTATCGCGGATATAGTCCAGCTTATACCTTCGTTCTTCTGCCCCAATAATAAAATGTTCATACTTGGGTTTTTCCGTAATCCCGGCGTAGGTAGAGAAATTGATCTGAGGGGTACCAATTTTTCCACGTTTGGTTTTCAGGATCACTACCCCATTAGCGCCCCGGGAGCCATAAATAGCCGCCGCCGAAGCATCTTTCAGAATATCTATGGATTCAATATCATTCGGATTAATACCGGCGATATAGTTGGTACCGGTATTATCAAATGCAGCAGCATCATCCAGGGATACAGGAATACCATCTATTACAAACAGTGGCGTGCTTAATGCCCTTGCCCGGTCTACATTTCTGGAAACAGCCGTATTACCCCGTATTACAAAAGAGCTTCTTACACCAGGTTCTCCGGTGTAGTTCTGGACATTCAAGCCCGCTACTTTACCTTGCAGCAACTGATCAAAACTGGGAGAAGGCAGGTTTTCAATTTCCTTGCCTTTAACACTGGATACTGCCGCTGTAACGGTTTTACGCTTTACCTCCTGGTATCCGATCACTACTACATCTTTCAGGCTTTTGGCATCAGGTTTTAATACCACCTGGTAGTCTGTTTCACTATCTACTGTCAGATTTTTGGTTTCAAAGCCTATGAATGAAACAATCAATTTGGGGTTACTCCCTTTCAATTGCAGGGTAAATTTCCCATCAGGAGTGGTCACTGTACCATTGTTAGTACCTGCTTCCCTTACGGATACGCCAGGTAAGCCCTGGCCTGTGTTGTCTTTTACGACACCGGTAATTTTTCGCTGCTGGGCCCATAAGGAAAGCGATAGGAGGCCCATTAGTGCCAGCATTAGCCACTTTTTGTGCATAGATTCTGGTTTAGAGTTAGACTTAGATAATTGATTCGGGTAGTCCTTCAGGTAGCGGCATAGCTACCCGGCACTGTGTTGTTCACTGTTTTTTGTTCACTGTTCTAGTTTACCTGATTGTTGACGTTGCTACTTTTAGTTGTTCACTGTTTGTTCACTGTTCGGTTGACCTGATTCCTGACTTTGGTTTATTTACTATTCGAATAACAAATGCTTACTTCCGGTTACGGGCTACTTTTTTAGCGGTTGGCTTTTGATTTTTAAGACTTGTTCACTGTACTACTCAACGGGAGGTAAAGTATAAACCTTAAACTTTTGTTAAAAGAGGGAGGGTACAAATAGGAAGAATCTATTACAAATCATACCCGTCTAAAAATCCTATTCGGTCAAAATACTAGTATTCAACAATTTAGGCAGGCCATTTTCTCTTACAGCCACCGTTATAAGTACTATTTACTATCATACTATGTTAATAAAATATCATAACAAATCTGCCAGATGACACATTTATGACAAATTCATATTTATCAGGCACGAAAGGTTGCTCACATTTATGAAGAGGAGCAGCTGGACAAACCTGTTTTTACCGGATACTGGTTTGTTCATTTAGCCGTTATAACAAAAGTGGGATGTGCTAACGGTAGAGTATATACCGTTGAAGGAGGTATTCCTTTCATTTAAAGGAATTTAGCTGTTAGAAAGTGGTATTTAGTTATTTTTGCCTGATAAATATGGTTAGCTGAAAAAAGTACGCAAAATATTATCTATTGTCCTCCTGAGTTTGTTGGGCCTCATAGTACTTATTGGCATTCTTGTTAATATCCCGGTAGTCCAAAACTTCCTGGTTCATGAGGTAACAGTCCGGCTTTCAGAGCAACTAAAAACCAGGGTTGAAATCCGGAAGGTAAATCTGCGCCTGTTCAACAGTATGCAACTGGAAGGCACCCTTATTGAGGACCAGCATAAAGATACTTTGTTGTATGCCGGTAATTTACAGGTGCGCATTACGGATTGGTTCTTTTTTCAGGAGAAACCCATCATCAAGTATGTGGGTTTGGCCAATGCGAAAGTAAATCTTACCCGCCACCGGAATGATTCCCTCTGGAACTACCAGTTTATCATAGATGCATTTACCCCCACCACACCGGATACCAGTAAGCAATCTGGTAAAGGTATTGCCATAGATCTCAAAAAGCTGGACTTACGTAATACCAGTATCAATAAGGTGGATGCCTGGGTAGGAGAAGATATGCGGGTATCCGCCAAACGGATTTACCTGGATGCGAAAAACCTGGACCTTCAGAAACATAATATCGATATCCAGGAACTCCTGCTGGACCAGCCCACTTTTATCATCACCAGCTATGATCCGTCTCCCCTCCGGCAAAAAAAGCCGGTTCAACAGGATACTTCCCCTGTTGCGGATACTTCCACCGGACCTCCCCAGCTACGCTGGAACAATGCCAACTGGCGGCTGCTGGTAAAAGAGCTGAATATCAAAAACGGGTTGTTTGGAGTGGATCATTTAGGTGATACTACTCCTGTAGAAGCCGGTTATTTTGCACCGCATCATATCCGCTTTAGTGATATTAATCTCTCCCTCGTCAACACCAGCCTGGTAAAAGACAGTATTTACGGCGACCTTACCCTGCGTACAAAAGAAAGAAGCGGATTTGAGGTAAAGCAACTCACCAGCAGATTTAAGATGTCGCCCGTGGAAATGGAGTTTTCGCAGATGGACCTGATCACGAACAGAAGCCATTTGCGGGATTACTATACCATGCAGTATGAAGATTTTAGCAGTATGGGCGATTATATCAACGAGGTATATATGCGTGCGCATTTTAAAGACAGCAAACTCTCGTCTGATGACATTGCCTATTTTGCACCCACGTTGGCTACCTGGAAAAAGGAGATTGCGTTGAACGGTGATGTAAGAGGCCCTGTAAGCAACCTGAAAGCCAGCAATATTGATTTGCAGGCCGGCACCACTACCCGGCTCCGGGGTAGTGTAGATATGAGGGGGCTTCCGGTTATCAACGAAACCTTTATCGATTTTCACGCAGAAGAATTGCAAACGAATGGGAATGATGTTATACAAATATTTCCTTCCCTGAAACATATCGATCCTGTTCGCCTGGACCGGGTAACTGCCCTTAGTTTCCAGGGAAGCTTTACCGGATTCGTGAATGACTTTGTTGCTTATGGAAAATTCCAGACTAACCTGGGCAACCTCAGCTCGGATCTCAACTTTAAAACCAGCGGGGATGTACCGGTATATTCAGGTAGCCTTGCCACGACCAAATTCAACCTGGGCGCCTTGCTGAATGAACCGGATATTTCCACCCTTTCGCTGAGTGCAAAGGTTAATGGAGCAGGCTTTAACTTCAAAACGCTGAAAGCATCCGTAGACGCCAACATACAGGAAATAAACCTGTTTGGTTATAACTATCAGAATATTAAAACGAACGGGGATCTGACTAAAAAGTTCTTTAATGGATCTTTAACGGCGAATGATCCCAACCTGGATATGGACTTTGCCGGGACCATTGATTTTAATGCCGCTTTGCCCGTATTCAGATTCAATTCGCAAATCCGCCATGCAGATCTGAAAGCCCTTCATCTTACAGAAGATTCTATCCGGTTGCAGGCAATGCTGGACTTAAATTTTGCAGGTAGCAATATTGATAACTTTGATGGTATTGCCAGGGTTCATGAAGTATCAGCCTTTAAAAATAATAAAAGGCTGGAATTTGACTCCCTGATGATATCCACGCATACGGTCAACAATGAAAAGACACTCAATATTGCCGGTAGCGAAATGGCCGGGTATGTAAAAGGGACTTATAGTTTCATGGATCTGCCCAATGCGTTCCAGTTGTTGTTAAACAAATATTATCCCAGCTATTTTAAATCCCCTCCTCCTATCAATATGGGGCAGGATTTCAGCTTTGCTTTTGAATTTGGGGAAGTCGATAAACTGCTCAATGGATATACCAATCTGATTTCCGGTTTTAATGAGACGAAGATAGAAGGCTCACTGAATACAATGAGCGGGCAGGTATCGCTGAATGTGGCTATACCGGAAGGCGCTTATCAGCAATACCAGTTACAGGACGTACAGTTAAAAGCTACCGGCAATTTTAATAAAATAGATGTAAGCACCACTATCGGCAAAGTACTATCGGGCAGTAATGTAATATTGAAAAACCCATTGATCATGGCCAGCTCCAGTCATGATACCTCTTTCATCAAAGTGGACCTTCAGGCAGAAGATACCACCTCACTGGACGGATTCTATGCGCGGGTAATAACAGTAGGTGATGGGGTGAAGATCAACTTTCTGAATAGTGCCTTTACGGTAAATGAACGGCAGTGGAATGTAACTCCCGGTAATGAAATTTATTGGAGCACTCACTTTCTTACTGTCAAGAACCTGCGTGTAACCCGTAACAACCAGAGTATTACGGTAGAAACCAATGAATTTAATCCGGATGAATCACGTTTCATCGTCAGTCTTAAAAACCTGATATTGTCTGACGTAATCCCGGCCCAGCTTGTTACCACCCGTATTGAAGGGATGGCAGACGGCGTCATTAATATTTCCGATCCTACCCATAACCTGGATATCACCGCAGATATTACCGCCCGGCAGTTGCGGGTAGAGAATGATTCCATTGGCACTGTCACCATCAATGGAGGTTATGCACAGCGTGACGGGAATGCCACTTTTACGGTAAAGTCTGATAATATCGGTAAAAGCTTTCTGGTAGATGCCAGCGTAGGTTTATCCGCCACCAACAAAGCACTGGCAGCCACTGTAGATCTCAATGGCACCTCTATCAGTTTGCTGGAGAAATACCTGAGTGGCCATGTAACCGAGCTTACCGGTACTGCCACCGGAAAAGTAACAGTAGGCGGCACTACAGACCGCCCCTCTGTAAAAGGACAGTTGAAACTTGATACGGTAGGATTAACGGTAAATTACCTGGGTACTCATTACCAGATTCCTTTGCTGAACGTGAACATTGACGACAACCTGATTGAGTTTGGCAATTTCAGCCTGGTAGATAAGAACAAAAGTGTGGCCACCGCCAGCGGCTATATCAGTCATGACCACTTTGAAAAACTGAATTTCGACTTTGACGTTACCGGGCGCAAGTTTATATTTATGAGTACCACAGCAGACGACAGCGATCTCTTTTACGGGGATGTGGTAGCCGATGGAAAAGTGTATTTCTCCGGCCCGCTGAACGATCTGCAATTGCATGTAATAGCCCGTCCTATTAAAGGCACTCATTTTTATCTTCCTATTTCCGACAGTAAGGATATTGGTAAATATGACTATATCACCTTTAAAACCTATGGTAAGGAAATCAAGGAAAAGAAGAAAAAAGACAACGTAAAACTGAATATCAAACTGGATATTGCCGCCAATCCTGATGCACAGATCGATGTGATCCTGGATGCTACTACCGGTGATATCATTTCTGCCAATGGAACAGGTAATCTGCAGATCAATGTAAATACAGAAGGCGACTTCAGTATGTTTGGCAACTATGAAATCAATAATGGTACCTATACTTTTACTTTCCAGCGTTTAACCAGCTGGAAATTTGATATAGAAAAGAACAGCAGCATCAGCTGGAACGGAGATCCACGGGAAGCGAAAATGAATATCACGGCCAAATACTCGCTGCCTAAGGTAAGCCTGTATAACCTGGCCGGACCTACCGGATCAGTAAGCAGTGATAAGCTGGCCACCCGTCAGGAAAGAGTGGATATTCTGATCAACCTGCGGGGCGCCCTGATGAAGCCTGATATTGCCTATGAAATAGGCTTACCTGATGTGGGAACGCTTTCTTATGAAAGCGGCGTTGCTGCCAAACTGAAGGAAATAAATCAGGATCAGAATAAGGCCCTGCTACAAATGTATGGATTGCTTTTATCCAACCAGTTTTTACCAGATGATGCCAATGGTGGAGGAGCCAATGTGGCCGTTACCGGTAAAAACAGTGTAGGGCAGGCATTATCTGCACAGGCTTCTGCCATCTTAAATAATCTTGCAGGCACATTACTGAAAAACAGTGGCATCGGTATCAATCTGGGATACCGGGCCTATAATATAGGCAACCAGGATAATTCTTCTATTGACCGTAACCAGGTAACCGCGGGGATCACCAGTACCTTATTCAATAACCGTTTCCGGTTGTATGCCGGTGGGGATTATGATTGGGGACAGGCTGCCGCCAATGCCAATGCCAATCGTTTTGCAGGCGACTTCCGACTGGAATACCTGCTCACACCGGATGGCAGGATCAGGGTCAATGCCTTCAGCAAAAGTGATTATGATGTTTACAACCTGGCCAACAGGGTAAAATCGGGCCTGGGCATTTCTTATGTAAGGGAGTATAATAAATTCATTGAATTATTCCGGGACCAGCAACGGAACCGTATCGCCGACTCCCTCCGGCGCCGGGCAGCAGCACTCCGCGTCCTCCCAACCGACACGTCAAAAACACCGGGAGATACTACCAGGCCGTAATAAAAAGAACAGCTATTTATAAAAAAAGCCAGCCTGAAAGTAGGTTACTTTCCGGCCGGCCCTTATAGTTGAGTAGGTCGTTTTCAGTATTAGTCCTTCATGATCTCATGCCCCAGTTTGTCCCGCTTGGTTTTCAGGTAAAACTCATTGTGCGGATTAGCATGTACTTCAATAGGTACATTTTCAACGATTTCCAGTCCATATCCTTTTAAACCGGCACGTTTCCGTGGGTTATTGGTCATCAGGCGTATTTTGGAAATATTCAAATGACGGAGAATCTGTGCCCCCACGCCATAATCACGTTCATCCATTTTAAAGCCCAGTTCCAGGTTGGCCTGAACGGTATCCCGTCCTTCTTCCTGCAATTTATAGGCTTTCAATTTATTGGTAAGTCCTATACCTCTTCCTTCCTGGTTCATGTAAAGGATCAGGCCTTTGCCTTCTTCCTCAACCATTTCCATCGCTGCGTGCAGTTGTTCGCCACAGTCGCACCGGAGGGAGTGCAGGATATCACCGGTAAAGCAGGAAGAGTGTACCCTTACCAGTACCGGCTCATCTTTTTCCCAGTCGCCTTTCTTCAGCGCCATGTGCATTTCTCCGGAATTGAGTTGTTTAAAAGCGATCAGCTCAAAATTGCCGTATTTGGTAGGCATCTGTACCCTTACTTCTTCTTCAATCAGGGTTTCATGTGCCAGGCAGTAAGCGATCAGGTCTTTAATAGAAATTAGCTTCAGGTCAAATTTTGCTGCGATTTCGCGGAGTTGGGGTAAGCGGGCCATAGAGCCATCCTCATTCATGATCTCCACCAATACGCCCGCTGGTTCAAACCCTGCCAGTCTGGCCAGGTCAATAGTAGCTTCTGTATGGCCGGCTCTGCGTAATACCCCGCCTTTCTTGGCTTTCAGCGGAAAGATATGACCGGGTTTTCCCAGAAATTCAGGTTTGGTATCCGGATTGATTAATGCCTGTACGGTTTTGGCCCTGTCATGAGCAGAAATTCCGGTAGTGCAGCCATGGCCCAGTAGATCCACGGAAACGGTAAAGGGCGTTTGATGTAAAGCTGTATTGTCGCGTACCATCAGCTCCAGTCCCAGTTCTTCGCAACGCTCTTCTACCAGTGGTGCGCAGATCAGTCCGCGCCCATGTGTACTCATAAAGTTGATGATTTCGGGGGTTACATTACGGGCTGCCGTAATAAAATCCCCTTCATTTTCGCGGTCTTCATCATCCACTACGATCACCAGTTTACCCTTCTTTATATCTTCTATCGCATCTGTTATCTTATCTAACATATATTATGTTGTTCAAAAATGTTGAATGCGCAAAGTTACTACATATAATATTATGTGAAATGCTCCGGCCCCTATCCCTTCCGATAAATGACATCCAGCACATAAACCGGTTATTCGGCCCGTCCACAAAACACCTTATCCCTGCTAATTGTTCTCTCTTTTTTCACAAATAACAAATTATCCCTTTTCCCTATTTGATATATTGTATTTTTTTCCACAAATGCTATTGAATGGTTTTGTAAATGCCGCTTCCATTATTATCATGTTTAATCAAACCCCGGGCATATAAGATATCCACAGGCGGCTTAACAATTTGTTAATTTACCGTTAAAATTTGAACCTGATAATTTATCATCTTTGCGGCATAAATCAAATCTTACAGACCATGGGATTTCGAAAACTACGCTTTACTCTCTTTTTGTTATTCAGTTTTATTGTTTCTTATGCCCAAGTAACCACTTCCGGAATGAACGGAAGAATCGTAACTGCCAACAATGAGGCGTTGCCCGGAGCTACTGTGATGGCCATACACACACCTTCCGGTACCAAATACGGTACTACTACAGATGGGGAAGGCTTTTTCCGGATCCCCAATATGAATGTGGGGGGCCCGTACAAGGTAACTGTTTCTTATATCGGGTTCAATGAATTTACACAGAATGACATCTTTCTCTCCCTGGGACAGACCTTTAAGCTCAATACCAAGCTGACAGAGAAAGGCCGTGATATCCAGGAAATACAAGTCATTGGCCAGCGCAACAGCTTATTTGATCCCAACCGTAAAGGAGCGCAAACCACTTTAAGCCGGGCACAGATCGATGCATTGCCAACAGTAGGCCGCAACTATACCGACTTTGTAAGGTTATCCCCACAAGTGAGGCTGACCAAGGATGGTAGTGGTAATAACGGGATTTCCATTGCAGGTACCAACAGCCGATATAATGCCATATTTGTGGATGGCGCCGTTCAGAATGATGTGTTCGGGCTGGCCGATAATGGTGCCAATGGCGGCCAGATCGGGCTCTCCCCTTTCAGTGTGGACATTATTGATCAGTTTAATATTAATGTTTCCCCCTTTGATGTAAAACAGGGAGGCTTTGCAGGGGGGTCTGTGAACGCAGTAACCAGGAGCGGTACCAATGACATTGAAGGTTCTGCTTATTTATTTTTCCGTAATCAGAGCCTGGCCGGTAAAACACCTACCGATATCAAAGACCAGGAACGCAAAAAATTAAATGATTTTACCTCCAAAACCTATGGTGTGCGGGTAGGTGGCCCCATTATCAAGAACAAGCTTTTCTACTTTATTAATGCAGAATTTCAGAATGATAACACACCTCAGCCGTTTGACTATAAACAATATGCTACCGGTGTAGGTGCCAATGCTGCTACCCCAGAGGTGCTGAAACAGATTTCTGATAAATTAAACGGCTATGGATATGACCCAGGAGGATATGGTTCTGCATCCAACAGCCTGGAAGGCAGAAAATTATTTGTTCGCCTGGACTGGAATATCAACAATGTACATAAATTCACCATCCGTCATCAATATACCCATGGACGGAGCATCAGTCCAAAAGTATCTACTGCCAGGACGCTGAATTTTGCCAACGCGGGCACAGACTTCCCTTCTACTACCAATGCTACTACCGCTGAGTTAAAAAGCCTGTTTGGCAATAAAGCATCCAATTCCCTGCTGGTAGGTGTGAATATTGTACGGGATGACCGTAATCCGATAGGCGGCAAATTCCCGGCTGTATTTATTACCAACGAATCCATTGCCTTTGGAAGTGATGCCTTTTCAGCAGCTAATTTGCTGAAGCAGGACGTTATTACCTTAACAGATAACTTTGAACTGTATAAAGGCCGTCACACCTTCACCTTTGGTACCAGCAATGAGTACTATAATATGTTTAACATATTTATCCGTAATAACTACGGGTCCTATACTTTTGCTAATGCCAATGATTTCCTGACAGGTGCTGGTCCAACAAAATTTGACAGAACATTCTCGCTGGTAGACAACAAACAGGGAGATGATACCAAAGCAGCTGCCAGGCTGAAAGCACTTCAACTGGGGGTATATGCACAAGATGATTACCAGGTAAGCGACCGGTTTAAATTATCACTCGGTATCCGTGCTGACATGCCGATCTTCCTGGATGATCCCATGAAGAATGACGACTTCAACGATAATGTATTACCCAAAATCGTAGCTACCGGCTGGGATATCAAAGGAGCTAAAACAGGGGTAAAACCTGACAGTAAAATCCTGCTTTCTCCACGCGTGGCCTTTAACTGGGATGTAACCGGCGATCAGACTACCCAATTACGTGGTGGTGCAGGTATCTTTACCAGCCGCATCCCATTTGTATGGGTAGGTGGTATGTACAACAACAATGGCCTTACCGTGGGTGGATTGTCGTATGACAAATCAAGACCTGTAGGACCGAATAATCAGCCAGTAGCATTTGAACCGGCATGGGACAAACAACCAACTGCTGCTGCAGGCCCTTCCGGACAGATTGACTTGTTTGCCAAGAACTTTAAGTTCCCTCAGGTGTTCAGAACCAGCCTCGCTTTGGATCAGAAATTACCATGGGGTATCATTGGTACTTTAGAAGCTATCTATACCAAAACCATCAATAACGTCAACTACTTCAATCTCACATATGTAGAAAGTGGCAAGCATGTTACCGGCAACGGCGGCGATAACCGTCCTATCTGGCGGCCAATAGCAGGTGATACCATGAAAACATATACCAATGTGATGTATGCAGAAAATACCAGCAAAGGTTACACGTATAACATCACCGCACAGTTCCAGAAGAACTTTAACAATGGATTCAGTGCAATGGCATCTTATACTTACGGTCGTGCAAAAGGGTTGAATGATGGACAATCAGCACAAAACTCTTCCCAATGGCGTATGCCTAACGTAAGAGGTAAGAATGATATCGATTTTGGTTATTCTATTTATGATATGGGCTCCCGTGTTACGGCCTCTTTAACCTATAAAAAGGATTATGCTGGATTCCTTGCTACAACTGTTACCCTGTATTATACCGGCCAGGCAGGCGACCGGTTCTCTTACGGCTACAATGACAAACCAGCTTATCCTATCACCAACGATCTGGATAAAGGGTTGAACATTATGTACGTTCCCAGAGATGCCAGTGAAATTCACCTGGTGGATGTAAAAGACAAAAACGGGAATGTTACGCTTTCTAAAGAAGATCAATGGAAAAACCTGAACAGCTTTATTGAAAGCGATAGTTATCTGAGCAGCCGCAGGGGACAATATGCAGAAAGGAATGCTGTAAGAGCACCTTTCTCCAATATCTTTGACCTGCACCTTGCACAGGATTTTTACATCAAACAAAGGGATGGCAAAAGGCATACTCTCCAGCTTACTTTTGATGTATTTAACCTGGGGAATATGCTTAACAAAGATTGGGGACGCCTGTACACTGCCAGACTGGGGATGACTTACAACAACTATACACTGGTTGACTTCCAGGGCTTTGAAGCAGATGGTACTACTGCCAAATTTAACTATACCGGTCCGGCTACTAAAAACAAAACCGTGGCGCAGATAGATGATTTTGGTTTGCAGAGTGCCCGCTGGCAAGGACAAGTGGGAGTAAGATATATTTTCAGATAAACAGCAATTTTCTTATAAAAAACCGGGCCAATACTGGTCCGGTTTTTTTATGCCCGTAAATGAGCATTTGCTTACTTACCTACAAGTAAGTATATTTGAGCCGGCAAACAGTCAATAGTATGTCTGACACAAAAGAAAAGATTGTTGCACTGGCAGACCAGTTGGTGAGAACAAAGGGATATAATGCTTTCAGTTATAAGGATATTTCAGAGCCTTTATCCATAAAAAATGCTGCGATTCATTATCATTTCCCTGCCAAAGGAGATTTGGGTATAGGAGTAATAGAAAGAGAAATAAAAAAATTTAATACCAATACCAACAAATGGAAGCATTTACCGGAAGATGAGCAGCTAAACCATCTCTTTGAAGTATTTAACACCAGCAGCAAAAAAGGAGTGATCTGTTTAATGGGTTCGCTTACCCCGGATTATGATACCCTTCCGGAAGCCATGCAGGAGAAAGTACAGGAGATGGGCAACGGCATTTTAAACTGGCTGAGTAATTGTCTTGAAAACGGGCGCAGCAAGCATTTACTGCATTTTGAAGGAGCGGCCTATGACCGGGCACTGCTGGTAATTTCCAATCTGCAATCTTCCCTGTTATTATCCAGGGTATTAGGCCGGAAAACGTTTACCAGGATCAGTAACCAACTATTAAAAGATCTGCGTTAAAATTTCTACTCACTATTACTCAAATGCTATAAGTATGAAAAGAGTTGTAATTACAGGCATGGGCGCCCTTACACCAATAGGTAATGAAGTAACTGCCTTCTGGAACAACCTTATATCCGGCAAAAGTGGTGCAGCTACCATTACCCGGTTTGATGCCAGTTTATTCCGGACCAGATTTGCCTGCGAGCTGAAAGATTTTGATGTAAACAGTTTGTTGGATAAGGCCGATATCAGGAAAACAGATCCATTTACACAATATGCACTGGTAGTGGCCAATCAGGCAATAGCAGATGCGGGATTGGATTTCAGTACGATGAATCCCTTTGATACAGGGGTAATCTGGGGTTCCGGGCAAGGAGGCATGCAAACCTTTGAGGAGCAGGTCACCGAATATGTAACTGGTGGTAATAAACCGCGGTTCAGCCCCTATTTTGTGCCGAAACTCATTTCCAATATGGCGCCAGGTATGATCTCTATTCAACACCATTTGATGGGGATCAACTACACGACGGTTTCGGCCTGTGCTACCTCCAATACCGCCATGATGGATGCACTGAATTACATCCGCTGGGGAAAAGCCAAGGTGATCATTACCGGAGGATCTGAAGCTCCTGTCACACCGGCTTCCGTAGGTGGATTTTGTGCAATGAAAGCGATGTCTGTCAGAAATGAGGATCCCGCAGCTGCTTCCCGTCCCTTTGACGTAAACAGGGATGGATTTGTGATGGGTGAAGGCGCAGGCGCTTTAGTACTGGAAGAGTATGAGCATGCCAAAGCAAGAGGAGCCAGGATATATGCAGAAGTAGCAGGCGCAGCGATGACAGCAGATGCTTATCATATGACTGCCACCCATCCGGAAGGATTAGGGGCTTTGCAGGCCATGAAATTTGCACTAGAAGATGCGGGGTTGAATGCAGGCGATGTACACTACCTCAACGCCCATGCCACCTCTACACCTGTTGGGGACCTTAGTGAAACCACTGCCATTGCACGGCTTTTTGGTCAGGAAGCCACCCACCTGCATATTAGTGCTACCAAATCTATGACCGGACATTTACTGGGCGCAGCAGGAGCTATTGAAGCGATTGCCGCGGTGATGAGTATCCAAACCGGTATCATCCCTCCTACTATCAATACACAGGAACCTGACCCTGCTATTCCGGCAGGGCTACAGATTGTATTTAAGGATGCAATAGAGAAAAAAGTAGCCGTATCGATGAGCAATACTTTTGGCTTTGGTGGGCACAATGGCATTGTGGTATTTAAAGCGCTATCATAACCATTTCAGTAAAACATCCATTGCCTGCCCCCAGGTGGACACGTCATGCCTCCCTCCGGGTATTTCCAGGTAGGTAATGTCCTGTCCGTTTACATATCCTTTTTGTTCCAGTTCATGGATCAGCCCCTGCGTGTCATCAATACTGTCAATAATCCCGTTATTGTTGCGGTCGGCAGTTTCATCTTCCGTACCGCATTCAAAAAAAAATTTCAGGCCTGGCTGGAAAATCCCTTCTCTTATCTGCCGGTGCATGATACGGTCCGTATTTTCATTGTAGCCATTCCCCAATTCCCTGCTTCTCCACCAAAGCGCTCCTGAAAACACGCCAACATAATTAAACAAACCCGGATTATTCCACACAATATCCAAAGCGGACAATCCTCCCAGGGAAAAGCCCGCAAATGCAGTTGTTACAAACGTAATACCGCTGTACTGCTGCCGGATGAAGGGCAATAGTTGCTGTACAACAAACTGATTATACAATGCAGCGCTTCCTCCCTGCCCTTGGCTGTTCAGGAACCTTGCAGTACCATATTCCTGTTTTCGTTGTTTACCCGCGTAGATCCCCACTACCAACAATGCTTTACCGGCTGCATATAAGGGAGCCAGTAAGTCTGTCAAACCAACCGCTTCGAGGTCCTGTCCATCATTTACCAACAACAAACAAACATTTCCCGGTGTATGAGTTGCCGGATAATAACAATCTATGAGCACCTGCCGTTGCAATCCGGGTGAAAACAAGCTAAAACGATCTGTTACGACTTCTTCCATATCTGCAAATATACTTCATGCCCCGGAGCAGCGTAGCTGTATACCAGTTTTTCAATGCGGTGTTGTTAAACTTATGATAACCTTTACTTCCTGCAATGACGGTAGCGGGACTATGGAGTATTTTTTTTAAATTTATACAAACGAATTCCTGTGACTGAGAACTACTATAAATGGCATTCCCCACACCTGAACCGGGAATTTGAGATGCTGGTATTTGGAGATAGTGGCTATCCCCTGCTGCTGTTTCCTACTTCTATGGGACGTTATTACGAAAGTAAGGACTTTGGCCTGATAGATGCAGCAGGGTGGTTTGTTGACCAGGGGCTTGTACGGATTTATTGTCCGGACAGTGTGGATGCGAACAGCTGGTATAATAAAAATGTTCCTCCCGCAGAAAGAGCGTATAATCACCTTTGTTATGATCAGATGCTGGCCAATGAGTTGCTTCCCCGTATAACGGCAGAAACGGGGCACGAACGCATTGCCGTAGCAGGTTGTAGCTTTGGTGGCTATCATGCAGCCAATTTTGCCTTCCGGCATCCGGCGGTAGTATCTTATCTGTTTAGCCTGAGCGGTATATTTGATATTGCCCAACGGGTAGATCATCAGTTTGACGATAACGTATATTTCAATAATCCGGTTTCCTTTCTGCCCGACAATGAAGATGAGGACCTCTGGCGGATGGGCATTGTACTGGGCACAGCAGACCACGATGTAACCAGGGGGCAGAATGAGCAGTTATCGGGTATACTTGGTGCTAAAAAGATATCGCACTGGCTGGATGTCCGCCCTAACAGGGTGCATGACTGGCCCGTCTGGAAGGAAATGCTGCCGCATTATCTCTCGCTTATCAAAGCTTAATTTATACTTGTACTGATCTATATAAACCACCTTAAAACCGAGCCAGCTGCTATGAAAAAGATAGGTATTCTCTTTGGTCAGGAAAACACTTTCCCACAGGCATTCGTAGACCGTATAAACCGTAAAAACGAGCCAGGGATTATGGCTGAATTTGTTACCATTGATAAGGTAATGCAGGGTGCTGATTCGGGCTATGCTGTGATACTGGACCGCATCTCCCAGGATGTACCCTTTTATCGTGCCTACCTGAAAAATGCTGCCATCGGTGGTACCGCTGTTATCAACAATCCTTTCTGGTGGAGCGCTGATGACAAGTTTTTTAATAATGCAGTGGCCTTGAAAACTGGCGTAGCTGTTCCCAAAACGGTATTGGTGCCTTCCCGCAATCTTCCGGAAAACACCTCGGATCAATCTTTCCGCAATCTGTTGTATCCGTTTGACTGGGATACCATATTTGCGTACACGGGTTTTCCGGCATATATGAAGCCCTTTGCCGGCGGAGGATGGAAAAATGTTTACCAGGTAGAGAACCGGGAAGACTTCTTCAACAAACATGCGGAAACAGATCAGCTGGTTATGATGCTGCAGGAAGAAATTGTATTTGAAGAATACTATCGTTGCTACTGTATAGGCGGCAGGCATGTACGTATCATGCCATATGATCCACGCCATCCGCATCATTTACGTTATCAGGCCTCCTTTCCCGGGGAACCGGCGTTATTGGACACCATTACGGCACAGGTGATTGCCCTGAATGAGTATCTGGGCTATGATTTTAATACCGTAGAGATGGCCGTAAAAGAGGGTATTCCCTATGCCATCGACTTTTGCAACCCTGCACCAGATGCAGATCTCCATTCTGTAGGAGCAGACAATTTTGAGTGGGTAGTAGAAACGACTGCCAGTTATGCCATTGCAAGAGCCAAAGCGCATCAGCCGGGAGCAGATAATCTTACCTGGGGCAGATTTGTACAAGAGGGTATATTAGCTAATGGAACAAGTACACCGCTCAAAAAGAAAAAGGCTGCTGCCAAAAAAGCAACCACAGCAAAAAAAGCAGCTGACACCAGCAAAAAGAAAACGACAACAGATAAAAAGACTAAAACAACAACTGCTGCCACTACCAAAAAAAGCAGCAGTAAAAATAAATAGCTACCTGCCTTATTGGCAACCAACGCAGGCAGGTCATCAAAATACCATATGCAACACCTTTAATGCAGGTATTTCCTTTAATTAGCAGTTTATTTGCATCCGATTTAAAAAGTTAGCGCAATAACCAAATATATGTTTACCGCATTTACGCTCGGCATAGAAGAAGAATACATGGTGCTGGATCCCACTACCCGGGAGCTGAAATCACATGAGCAAAAGATAGTGGAGCAGGCCCATAAAGTGATTAAAGACCAGGTAAAAGCAGAGTTCCATCAGGCAGTAGTGGAAGTAGGCACCCAAATCTGCGCCAACATTAGTGAGGCACGGGAAGATGTAGCACTGCTGCGCAGGACTATTGCACAAATTGCCGGTGATCTTGGCTTTAGCATAGGCGCCTCCGGTACCCATCCTTTTTCCAAATGGGAAAAACAGCTGATTACTGACCATCCGAGGTACTTTGAAATAGTAAATGAGATGCAGGATGCAGCACGATCCAACCTGATATTTGGTTTGCATGTGCACGTGGGTATGGAAAACCGGGAAATGGCACTTCATATCGCCAACTCTGCCCGCTACTTTTTACCACATATTTTTGCGCTTAGTACCAACTCCCCTTTCTGGGAGGGGCGTAATACCGGTTTTAAATCATTCCGTACCAAGGTGTTTGATAAATTCCCCCGTACCGGTATACCTGATTATTTTGCCAGTATTGAAGAATATGATAATTACATCAAACTACTGGTAAAAACCAACTGTATCGATAATGCCAAGAAGGTATGGTGGGATTTACGGGTACATCCTTTTTTCAATACTGTTGAGTTTCGCGTTTGTGATATTCCACTTACCGTAGAGGAGACCATTACCGTAGCCGGCCTTTTCCAGGCAGTATGTGCCAAGATATATAAACTGCGCATGCAAAACCTCAACTTCATTATTTACAACAGGGCCCTGATTAATGAAAATAAATGGCGGGCCTCCCGCTATGGTATTGATGGGCACCTGATCGATTTTGGTAAGGAAATAGAAGTAAATACACGCGCACTTATATACGAACTACTGGATTTTGTTGATGATGTAGTAGATGAGCTCGACAGTCGTCCTGTTATTCAAAACACTATACACCTGCTTGAAAATGGTACCGGAGCCGACAGGCAACTTCAGGTATATGCTGAAACAGGAGATATGGTAGCCGTTACTGATTTTATTCAATCGCAGTTCCTGGTTTAGCCAATTTGCCCTATGCCCGTACCACATTATCTGCTGCCAACGCTCAATTTATTACCTTTGCAGTATGCAACCCATAAAGAATAACTGGAAAGTAGCTGTACTGGATATGTATGAAGGGGCGCCCAATGAGGGCATGCGCTGTATACGGGAGCTGTTGAATGACTACGCTGCTACACATGGATTAAATTTACAATTTCACGAATATGAAGTGCGGTTACAGCAGCAGGTACCAGATTTGTCTTACGATATTTATATTTCCACCGGCGGGCCGGGCAGCCCTGTAGCCAGTGAAGGAAGTGCCTGGGAAGCAGCCTACTTTTCGCTGATAGAGGAATTATTGGCCTGGAACCGTACGAATAGGGTCAAAAAACCGGCCATCTTCATTTGCCATTCCTTTCAGCTGATGTGCCGTTATTTTAAACTGGGCAATGTATGCCGGCGTAAATCCCCCGCATTTGGGGTATTTCCGGTACATAAAACAGTAGCCGGGATGCATGAACCAGTATTCAATGCCTTGCCTGATCCGTTTTATATTGTTGATAGCCGCAACTGGCAGGTAATAGAATTGAATAAAAGTAACATGCAGGCTATGGGCGCACAACTGCTGGCCATTGAAAAAGAACGGCCGCATGTTCCGCTGGAAAGAGCAACCATGGCCATCCGTTTCAATGAACACTTTATTGGCACACAATTTCATCCGGAAGCTGATGCCAGTGGTATGCATAAGTACTTGCTCCAGGAAGAAAAAAGGAAACAGGTTACTGCCAGCTATGGTGAAGAGAAATATGAAAGTATGCTGGAACAGCTAATGGATCCTGACAAGATCCGGCTTACACATGATCGGTTTGTCACAACCTTCCTCGACCAGGCTATTTTTGGATTAGTGACTGCCTCACATGCGGTGGCTGCCGGATTTGAGCAGCCGGAGGGCTTTGATCCGCAGGAAGGGTATGAAGATAATGACAACGAGCAATCATTTTTCTAATTAAAGACAGGCCCTTATGCCACCTGTCCGATTATCATTGTTTCAAATATGATCCCTGCAATAAGAGCTGCATATAATCAACAATTTACCGCTGCCAGGTATGAGGCGTTTTTAAATGGCCTGGCGCAGGATGCGGCAGATATCCCTGCATTCCGTGTAGCTGAAACACCTGTATTTGTACCCAGGGCATTAACCACCAAACTGGTACAGGCCTGTGAAGAGATTGTAAATGTTATCCTGCGGCCCGACTTCAAAACGATTACCCAGGATGCGATTCCTCCTGCCCTGAAAGTAGCGCATGAAAATGAGCATCCACACTTTATTATTATTGATTTTGCCGTTTGTTATAATGAACAGGGAGAATTGGTACCTCAGCTGATTGAATTACAGGGATTTCCAACCATGTTTGCATTCCAGGATGTGATGGCAAGGCAATTCAGGGAACATTTTAATATTCCGGAAGGCGTAAGTAACTTTTTCAACAACTTTAATTCTGCCTCTTATTTTGAATTTTTGCAGGAATTGATTGTAGGGCCTTATGCGCCTGAAGAAGTAGTACTGCTGGAAGTAAACCCTGAAGCGCAGAAAACCAGGGTGGATTTTTACAGCACGGAAAAATACATTGGCATTAAAACGATCTGCATCACGGATCTTTTACAGGATGGTAAAAAACTGTATTATACCCGGAAGGGTCGTCAAATACCTATTAAGCGTATATACAACCGGGTGATATTTGACGATCTGGAAAAACAGCAAGCCCGGTTAAGCGGACATGTAAACCTTTTTCAGGAGCTGGAGGTAGAATGGATCACCCACCCCAACTGGTTTTACCGTATCAGTAAATATACCCTGCCTTTTATTCACAGTGAATATGTTCCTAAAAGCTGGTTCCTGCACCAGCTGCCGGTAATACCTGCTGATCTGGAAAACTATGTACTCAAGCCGTTGTTTTCCTTTGCCGGCCAGGGGGTGAAAATAGATGTAACCCCTGCTGATATTGACGTCATAGATGATCCTCAAAACTGGATACTTCAGCATAAAGTACACTATGCCCCTGCTATTGAAACTCCCAACGGACCAGCAAAATGTGAAATACGGATGATGTATGCCTGGCCGGACAACTCGCCGCGCCCTATACTGGTGCATAATCTGGCACGGATCAGCAAGGGAAAAATGATAGGTGTGAGCTTCAATGACAAACAGGACTGGGTAGGTGGCAGCTGTTGTTTCTTTGAACAATAACCAGGTATCAATAGTGGTATTTGACCATTTATAAAACAATCCTTTACAGATGAAACGCACCAATCTTTCCTCCGGAGCTATTTGGGAAAACAAAGTTGGATATTCCCGTGCTGTACGTATTGGCAATGTCATTGAGGTATCCGGCACTGTATCAGCAGATGGCGACAAAATAATAGGCGAAGGGAATGCCTATGAGCAAACAAAGTACATCCTGGCAAAAATTGAAGCTGCCCTTGTCACCGCCGGGGCATCGCTGCATGATGTGATCCGTACCCGTATGTTTGTAACGGATATTTCCCGGTGGGAGGAAATAGGCCGGGCCCATGGTGAGTTTTTTATGAGTATAAAGCCGGCCACCTCCATGTTGCAGGTAAGCCAGCTGATAGATCCGCGTTACCTGATAGAAATTGAGGCTACGGCGATCGTACACGAAAGAACAGCCTCTCATTAATCCTGAAAGGCATGCAGACAGGCAGTAAATCCGCAGAAAGCAGATCCTAAGCATATTAAATAGTTATCTGATAAAAACAAAAGAGACCGTCCGCTTACAGACAGTCTCTTGCATATGCTTTTATCGACGGATTATCAGGCACTATACAGCTCCTGCCATTTCAACATACCACCGGTCAGGTTTTTAACATTTGTAAAGCCCATTGTTTCCAGTAACATGCAGGCTTGTCCGCTGCGATTTCCGCTACGGCAATAAACGATCACTTCCTGATCCTTCAGTTCTTCCAGCTCATCTACCTGCATGGCCTGTATATGTCCCAATGGCACCAAGGTACCGCCTATATTGAACTCCGCACGTTCATGTGGTTCTCTTACATCCACAATATGCAATGCTTCGCCTGCATCAATACGTTGCTTCAGTTCTTCTGGTGTAATGTTTTGCATAATTATCAAAATTTTAGATTTCTTAAAGAGCTTGTTTACATAAGACCTCCTTATTCAGGAGTTACTATTACACTATCTTTTACCGGCTTAACAGGTACCAGCCACAGGTCCACACTCTCTCCGGCACGCACCAGGTTCAGGTCGCCCATCTCATTTTTACGGGCAGGGATTTGCCTTGATATATAAGCATTCAAGGTATCACTTACCCCCGGATCGATTAATACTGTCCCCAGATTAAGATTACTCGCACTCAATGCTTCCCTGGCTTCTGCATAGGTAAGCCCTACTAAATTAGGCACCGGGTTCTCTATACTACCAGTGCCACTACTCAGCACCAGCGAAATACTGCTTCCTTCCGGTACGTTTTTACCAGGTTTAATTGGCTTTCCATTCAGTAATTGCTGCAAAACGGTATTTGTTGCAAAATCCGGTTTGTAAATAGTATCCCCCACATTGAGGCGACGGCTGTGCAAGGTCATTTCTGCACTGCGGAAAGTGAGGCCTTCCAGGTCGGGCATCAATACCATGGGAGGAATGACTTTATTTACCGTAAGATAAATAGTGCGGTTTACCTTCACTTCTGATCCTTTCTCCGGGGTTTGTTCCCAAACAGCGAGTGCAGGAATGGTATCAATATAAATAGAATCCCGGACATCCGCTTCAAAGCCAGCTTTCTCCAGTATCATCATCGCCTCATTTACACTTTTACCCCGTACATCCGGTACTGTTAATGTTTGTCCATGTTTGGTAATAGCACCTAACAGGGAAAAGAAAATGATTGCCAGCACAAAGAAAAATACAATGACTGCCAGCACGTTAAACCAAAATGGACGCTTGGTAATTGCTTCAAACACGATAATGAAATTAAGTTATAAAGTAGGGAACCCGGAATGTGGCTATTTGTTTTGCAAACAGTTTTCTACCAGTTCTCCATAAAAATCCTGTAATGTTTTGCCTGCCGCCCTTACCTGTTGGGGCACCAGGCTGTTTTCTGATTGGCCAGGCATTGTATTGGCTTCCAGGAAGAATAATTTACCAGTGGCCTCTTCCCAGATAAAGTCAATCCTTACAATCCCCCTGCAATTCAGCAAACGATACAGGCGGGAAGCCGTATGCTGTACCAGCTGTGTTACCTCTTCCCCTACCTGGGCCGGTGTAATTTCATTAGAAACACCCGGTGTATATTTCGCTTCATAGTCAAAAAACTCTTTACTGCTTACCACTTCAGTAATTGGCAATACGGTTAGTACCCCATTTACCTCATATAATCCTATGGTAAGTTCCCGGCCTTTGATAAACTCTTCAATCAGCACCTGTGTATCTTCTTTAAAGGCCTTTTCAATGGCAGGCTGTAGCGCAGCGGCTTCATTTACCTTGGACATCCCTATACTGCTGCCGCCTTCCGCAGGTTTTACAAATACCGGCAAACGCAACTGTTGCAAGATTTGTGCCGCATCATAGGGCTGATTGCTGAACACATGCATTGATTTAGAGACGTTTACCACATTTAATGCTGCTACAATTTTATTGCAATAGCTTTTATTGAAGGTAATAGCCGAGGTCACCATACCACAGCTGGTGAACGGTATATTCAGCATTTCGAAATATCCCTGCAAACGGCCATCTTCGCCAGGTGTACCATGAATACCTATAAAAACCGCATCAAATTTTACCTTAGCCCCATCGATCGTTAGTGTAAAGTCATTTTTATCCACCGGATATACTTTGCCATCTGTAGTGGTGTGAAGCCAGTTTTCCCGGGTAACAATTATTTTATAAACATTGTACCTGTTGCTATCAAGGTTGGTTTCAATTACAGCCGCACTTTGCACAGAGATCACATATTCACCGGAATATCCACCGGCTACCAAAGCTATATTTTTCTTCATAGTTGTTTTTACGATAAGTGCGGGTAAAGTTAAATGTTATTTGGTAATTGTCAACTTACCATAAAGGTATCCCGATACCAGGGGGATACTGGCCTTTCCCAGGGATTTATCAATGCCGGGATGGCCCATAAAAAGAAAAACCAGCCTGGCGGGGCTGGTTTTTGAAGTATATTAGCATGGTTACCAATGCTATTACAGGTGTAATTTTTCTTTTTTGGCCATCAGTTCATCCACTGTTTCCTGGTACATTTCATCCGGAACGCAGCAATCAACCGGGCAAACAGCCGCACATTGTGGCTCTTCATGGAAGCCCTGGCACTCTGTACATTTATTGGGTACAATATAATAAGCATCCACGCTGATAGGAGCGTTACGTTGGTCGGCATCAATAGCGCTGCCATCCATCAGGGTATAGGAACCTTTGACGGTAGTTCCATCTGCCATTGCCCACTCTACACCTCCTTCATAAATGGCATTGTTTGGGCACTCTGGTTCACAAGCGCCACAATTAATACATTCGTCTGTTATCTTAATTGCCATAGTGTAAACTTTTTGTTTAAGTAGTAAGCCATTAATTTTGTACGACAAAAATAAAATATCTCAGTTTAATAAAGTCATTTATTTATACAGATTCATGAACAGATCAGAAAAAGAAGCAGCCCTGGTGCGCCTGGGACAGTACCTGGCAAGCAGCAATCCCGCACTGGAAGCGGTAAAAGCGCAGGCTTTCCAGCATAATGGGTGGTTTATTCCGGCATTTATTAACAAGTCGCTGGACAATATTTGCCAACATTACCTGAGCCCGGCCGCCTTACACCAGTGGCTGGAGCAGTATCCTGCAGCCGCTCCGGCTGCCCCCAAAACCATTGGCATTGTAACAGCCGGTAATATTCCGCTGGTAGGCTTCCATGATTGGCTATGCGGATTTGTAAGCGGGCACCAGGTAAAGTTAAAACTGTCTGGCAAGGATGAAATACTGATGAAACACATCCTGGGAGAAATGAGTAGCTGGTATCCTGAAATAGCCGGACAAACAGTAGTAATGGACATTTTAAAGGACTGTGATGCCTATATTGCTACCGGCAGCAACAATTCTGCCCGGTATTTCCACTACTATTTTGCCAAATATCCGCATATTATCCGGCGTAACCGGACTTCTATCGCAGTACTGACAGGGCAGGAATCCCGTGATGAGCTGCTGGCCCTGGCCAATGACGTGATGCTCTATTTTGGGCTGGGATGCAGAAATGTGACCAAGATACTTGTTCCCGCCGGATATGACTTTACGCCATTGCTGGACGCATTGAAGCATTACGACTACCTGATGGATTTCCATAAGTACAAAAATAACTATGATTATAACCTGGCCTTGCTGCTGTTGAACAGCAGTACCTACCTCACGAACGGCAGCATTCTGCTACGAGAGGAAGAAAGTCTTTTCTCTCCTATCAGTGTACTACACTATGGTTATTATGAAGATGCCGCAGCACTTCAAAAACAATTAACCGGCAATGAAGATCTGCAATGTGTGGTGGGGCAGCAATACATTCCGCTGGGACAGGCACAGCAGCCTTCCCTCACGGATTATGCAGATGGCGTGGACACGCTTCAGTTTATGCTGTCTTTATAATCGCATACTTTCATTATAAACCACGGTTTGCAGCCATAACAAAGCGCTGTAAGCCGTGGTTTGTAGTTTTGACCGGAACAAAATGTCGCGAAAATTGTTATAATGGCATAGCGATGATGATAGTTTGGCAGCCACGAACGGGCGGCCTTAAGAAGTTCTTAACGAATACCTGCCCTCACTTTAACTATTGATTTAAAAATGTGTTAAAGTCACCTCTGCCCACATCCTTTCATTAAACTGCTGCGTTAAATTTGTATCAAAGGCATGTAAATTGATGGTAAAACACCGATACAATTCAAGTCACAATTTTAAACACTCTATCATATGAAATTTCGACAAATAGCTGCAACCGTTCTTATTAGTGCGGCCACTGCCATTGCCAGCGTATTTGTGTACAGCAAGTACATGCAGCCCCGGCAAGCTGGTCAGTTTCAAAATGGATCGAACGATATCCCCGTTAACTATGCAAGGTACACGGGCGCTATGCCGGGTACGGATACCCGTGCAAATGCGGTTCCCCCCAGCGATTTTACTACCGCCGCCAAAACAGCCGTGCCTGGTGTGGTACATATAAAAACAAAAATCAATCCCCGTCAGGTATCTAATGGTAATGGTCTTCAAAGAAAAAGGAGCATTCTCCAGGATCTTTTCGGAGATGAATTTTTCGGTGATGAGTTCCAGGGCGATGGCGGCGGAAGAAGATATTATATTCCCGGCCAGATGGCTTCCGGCTCCGGTGTAGTAATTTCTGATGATGGTTACATCGTAACCAATAATCACGTAGTAGATGATGCGGATGAAATCTCCGTTACCCTTAACAGTAACAGGACCTATAAGGCTAAAGTAATAGGGACAGACCCTAATACGGACCTGGCAGTCATTAAAATAGACGCTAAAGGCCTCCCTTACCTGTTGTACGGTAACTCAGACAATGTAGATATTGGCCAGTGGGTATTGGCGGTAGGTTATCCATTAAACCTGGAAGCCACTGTAACAGCAGGTATTGTGAGTGCCAAAGCCCGTGCCATTGGCATCAACACCCGTCAGCGCAGAACTGCGATCGAATCATTCATTCAAACAGATGCCGCAGTAAACCAGGGAAATAGTGGTGGCGCCCTTATCAATACAGCCGGTGAGCTGATTGGTATTAACTCTGCCATTGCCTCTCCTACCGGTGCTTATGCAGGTTATTCCTATGCGATACCAGTAAATCTCGTCAAGAAAGTAGTAAATGACCTGATGAAGTATGGCAATGTACAACGGGCTTACTTAGGTATCAGCTATGCTGATCCTGCCAGTTATACAGATGAAGACCTGAAACAACAAGGTATTACCAGAGATATGGCCGGTGTGATTGTTTCTGATGTTACACCTGCCGGTGCTGCACAAGCTGCCGGTGTACGTAAAGGGGATGTAATTACCAAAGTAAATGGTGTAGTCACTTCTTCTTTCCCGGAAATGTCTGAACAGATAGGCAGATACAAACCAGGTGACAAAATCACGATCAGCTACCTGAGAAATTCAAAAGAATATACTGTGGATGCGGTTTTAAAGAATCTGGAAGGTAATACGGATATTGTAAAAGGCACGGTACTGGACAAGCTGGGCGCTGACCTGATCTCCCTGAAACAGGAAGATGCTGCCAGACTGGGAGCCAAAGGTGGTGTACTCGTAAATAGTATCAACAGCGGTTTGCTGAAAAGACAAACTACGATGAAACCTGGGTTCATTATTCTCAAGGCAGGTAATACTACAGTTACCTCCATAGCAGACCTCCGGAAAGTACTGGAAAGTCAGAAAAATGTGCAGTTGCTGGGCATTTATAACGGGCAGAGCGGTATGTACTACTATAACCTGAATATGGCAGGTGGAGAAGAATTCTAGTCAAAACGTTTTTTCATATAGGTTTTATAGGTTAGGAAAAGAAAATCCCCGGCATTGCGCCGGGGATTTTCTTTTTTATAATAAGATATTTTGTAAACAGTATCGGGAATAAAACTGGTACTACAGGTTGATTACCCCTTTCAGCTGGGTAAAGAATTCATCTTTTTTACGGGAGGAAATGGGAA